>LVBO01000642.1 GCA_001604435.1 Synergistales bacterium Syner_01 | reverse complement strand
TCCCAGAGGAGCGGGTCGACGATGGCCCAGTCGCCCGTCAGCACCTCCGGCAGATCGTTCCCCGCGAACGACGGTCTGACGGAGCGCGCGCCCGTGGCGACGAGCAGCCGGGACGAAGCAATCTCTTCGACGCTCCCGTCCTCCTTGCGGACGGAGATCTTCTTCTCTCCCTCCCACTGCGTTACCGTGGCCGTTCCCCTGTACGTCTTCACCTTCGCCATACGCAGCGCGGTGGCCGAGCCCTGGCGCAGCTTGTCCATCGTCGCCTCCACGCGGCTCCAGAGTCCGTCCCGTTCTCCCTTGCCGCCGACGATATGCGCGTAGAGCGCCTTGGTGGGGATGCACCCTCTGTTGAGGCAGGTCCCGCCGAGGCGGTCCTTCTCGATCAGCGCCACGCTCATCCCCGCGTGCGACGCCAGTTCCGCGGCGCGAAGCCCTCCCGGGCCGCCGCCGATGACAATCAGGTCGTACATGCTCTCTCTCCTTCCCTGCGCCGTACTGAAAAGGGGGCGTCGCACACGC
>LVBO01000641.1 GCA_001604435.1 Synergistales bacterium Syner_01 | reverse complement strand
ACCACAAATACGGGAACGTCATGTACAATGAGGCGATTGGATCTTCTTTTGGAAGGGTGGTTCGATGAATCTCTCCCAGTCGCGTTCGTTGCGAAAATATGCGCTCCTTCTTTTTCTGGCCTCGGTCTTCCTCTATTTCGGCGGTCTCGGAGGCTACGGTCTCCTGGAACCGGACGAGGGGAGATATTCCGAGATACCCCGCGAGATGCTGGAGACGGGGGATTTCGTCACTCCCCGCCTGAACTACGTCAAGTACTTCGAAAAGCCCGTGCTTCACTACTGGCTGACCGCGGCGTCGCTCGCCGTCTTCGGCGAGAACGAGTTCGCCGGGCGTTTCTGGCCCGCGCTCCTCGCCCTCGGCGGCGTCCTCGCGACATGGATTCTGGCGCGGCGCCTCTACGGTTTTCGGACGGCGTTCTTCTCTTCGCTCATCCTGGCCACCAGCCTGCTCCACTTCGCCATCGGGCGAATCAACATCATCGACATGCCGCTCTCGTTCTTCCTGACGACGGCTATGGTCGGCCTCCGGTTCGGGATCGAGGAAACACATGAAGAAGAAACGCTGAACAACAGGAGGTATCTGCTGGTCTTCTATGCGGGGATGGCGCTCGCCGTCCTCTCGAAAGGGCTCATCGGCATCGTCCTGCCGGGCGGTATCCTCTTCTGGTACATTCTGCTCACACGCCGCTGGAACCTTGTCCGCCGGGTGCTCTACATTCCCGGTATCATTCTTTTCTTCGCGCTCACCGTCCCCTGGTTCGTCGAGGTCTGCCGCAGGAACAGCGACTTCTTCTACTTCTTTTTCATCCAGGAACACTTTCTGCGCTACGCGACGACGATGCACGGACGGTACGCGCCCATGTGGTTTTTCATCCCCATCCTGATCGTCGGTTTCTTCCCGTGGGCGGGGCTGCTCCCCGGCGCGATCGGCTCGGCGATCCCGCTGCCGCTGCGGACCATCGGCCGCGAGAAGAGGAACGAGCTCTTCCTCATCCTCTGGTTCGGCGTGATTTTCGTCTTCTTCTCGATTTCGAGTTCGAAGCTGATCCCGTATATCGCGCCCGCCGCGCCGCCGCTCGCGATCCTGATGGGGCGGTATCTCGCCCGCTGCATCGATGAGGAAAACGCGAAGAAGACGGGGCGCTTCCTGCTGTTGAATTCGATGCTTCTGGTCCCCTTCATCGGCGCGCTGCTCGTCTATCCGTTCTTCAACGACCGGATCGCCGCCGGGCGACTGCTCCCCTATTCGCTTCCCGTCGCGGCGGTCCTGATCCTGTTTGTCTTCTCGGGGTGGCACAGCTTCCTCCGGAGGGATTTCAAAAGACTCGCCCTCTTCCTCTGCGTGCTCTCTTTCGCGAACATGTTCGCCTTCAGCAGGGTTTTCCTTCTCTACGATTCGCTGCTTACGGCGCGCGAACTCGCCGGAAGAATCGCCGAAATACGAAACGACGGCGACGTCGTGGCCCAGTTCGGCAACTACGACCAGGGGCTCCCCTTTTATCTGAAACAGCGGATCGTGCTGGTCGACTACATGGGGGAACTCGAGTTCGGGGCGCTTCAGGAGACCGACCCTTCGTGGTTCATCGACGGAAAGGGGCTCGCCGAACTCTGGACCGGCGACCGGCGTGTCATTCTGGTCATCAACAGCGACCACAAGGAGTATGTGGAACAGCAGACGGGGCTTGCTCTCCCGGAGGTCTCCGCCGAGACCGAGAAACGCCTCGTCTTCGTCAACCGCAGGCAGTAGAAAACGGAATCACCCGGGCCGCGGCCGCGGGTGCGATACTGTGCTCTTCGGGAGCAACCACCCGGAAGGAGAAGGGAAACAACAATGTCCGAAACATGCGTTCTCTCTGTCATCGTACCAGTCTACAACGAGGAGGAGTCCCTCCCGTACCTCTGCCCGAGGCTTCTGAAGACGCTCGACGGAATGCATCGACCCTACGAGATCATCTTCGTGAACGACGGAAGCAGGGACGCCTCCCTGAAGATGCTGCTCGACTTCCACAAGGCCAATCCGGGGAAGGTGCGCGTCATCGACTTCAACGGCAACTTCGGCCAGCACATGGCGATCATGGCCGGCTTCGATCATTCGCGTGGGGACGTCATCGTGACGCTCGACGCGGACCTGCAGAACCCGCCCGAGGAGATACCCAATCTCGTGGCGAAGATCGACGAGGGGCACGACGTCGTGGGAACGATCCGACAAAACCGCCAGGACCCGAAGTTCCGTAAGATGGCCTCGCGCATGGTCAACTCCATCACGAACAAGATCACGGGACTCCGCCTGAACGACTACGGATGCATGCTCCGCGCCTACCGGCGCGATATCGTGAACATCATCAACCAGAGCTGCGAGAGCACGACCTTCATTCCGGCGCTCGCACAGAAGTTCGCCGTCAACCCGGTCGAAATCCCGGTCGGCCATACGGAGCGGGAGCACGGCACGTCGAAGTACAGCATCTTCCGCCTCATCCGGCTCAACTTCGACCTGATGACGGGGTTCTCCCTCTTTCCGCTCCAGGCGGTGACCATGATCGGCATCGTCGTCTCCGCGCTGAGCTTCGTCTTCGCGATCTACCTGATGCTCCGCAGAATCATCGTCGGTCCGGAGGCGGAGGGCGTCTTCACATTGCTCAACATCAACTTTTTCCTGATGGGCATCACCATGTCCTGCGTCGGCATCACGGGCGAATACAT
>LVBO01000141.1 GCA_001604435.1 Synergistales bacterium Syner_01 | reverse complement strand
ACCGTCGCTTTCCCCCTGCCGACGAACTCGCGAAGCTCCGCGTCGCTGTACAGCCATCGGACATCCTTTCCCTTGGCCGCCCTGTAGAGCGGCGGCTGCGCCGCATAGATACGTCCCTCGGAAACAAGCTGCGGAAGCAGCCGATAGAAGAGCGTCAGCAGCAGCGTCCGAATGTGCGCGCCGTCGACGTCGGCGTCGGTCATGACGACGATCTTCCCGTAGCGCAGTCTGGAGACGTCGAACTCGCTCCCCACGCCGCACCCCAGCGCCTTCACGATGTTGCCGACCTCGGCGTTCGCGAGAATTTTGTCGAGGCTTGCCTTCTCTACGTTGAGTATCTTTCCGCGCAGAGGAAGGATGGCCTGAAACTTCCGGTCACGCCCCTGCTTCGCGCTACCTCCGGCGCTGTCGCCCTCGACGATGAAGAGCTCCGCCTCCGCGGGCTTCCGCGAGATGCAGTCGGCGAGCTTTCCGGGAAGCCCCACGTCTCTCCCGCCGCCTCCCTTGCTCCTGACCAGCTCCTTCGCCCGCTTGGCGGCCTCCCTCGCCCTCCGTGTGGAGAGCGCCTTGTCGACGATGATCCGGAGGATACCGCCGCCCTCGTTCGCGAAGAAGTACGAGAGCTTGTCGTACACCAGCGTGCTCACCGCGCCGGTCGTCTCGCCGTTGCCGAGCTTTCCCTTCGTCTGCCCCTCGAACTGCGGGTTCGGAAGCTTCACCGAGAGGACGCAGAGCAGCCCTTCGCGAAGGTCGTCGCCGAGAATGTTCCCCTCCCCCGCCTTCAGGAGCTTCTCCGTCTTGGCGGCCTCGTTCACCGCCCTCGTCAGCGCCGCGCGGAAGCCTGCGACGTGCGTCCCCCCCTCGGCCGTCGGGATCAGGTTGACAAAAGAATACATCCTCTCGGTATAGTCGTCGAGGTACTTCAAAGCGAACGCGACCTCGGTGTCGCCGGAGGTTCCCGTGAACGCGACCGTCCCCTCGAAGAGCGGCGTTGTGTTTTTCGCGAGGCGGTTCGTCATCGCCTCGATGCCGTCCTTGTTCATGAAGGTCTCCCGGACCGTCTCCCCCTCCGCGTTCACCGTCTCCAACGTCAGCGACAGCCCCGGCACGAGGTAGGATATCTCGCGCAGGCGGCGTTCGACGAGCTTGGGGTCGAAGACGATTCCCGTCTTGAAGATCAACGGATCGGGGTAAAAACGGACCGTCGTGCCCGTACCGGGAGTCTTCGCCGGCTTCGACGAAAGCTCCTTGAAAACGTCGCCGCGCATGAAGGTCATGGAGTACTCCCGGCCGTCCCGCCGGACGAAGAGTTCGAGCTTCTCGGAGAGGGCGTTCACCACCGAGGCCCCCACCCCGTGGAGGCCGCCCGAGACGGTGTAGGCCCCGTCGCCGAACTTGCCTCCCGCGTGAAGGACGGTCATGATGACCTGACAGGTGGGAACGCGCTTTTGGGGGTGCGGGTCGACGGGCATACCCCGCCCGTTGTCGGCGACGAGGACGCTCCCGTCGGGGGCGAGCGCGACCGAAATCTCGGTGC
>LVBO01000640.1 GCA_001604435.1 Synergistales bacterium Syner_01 | reverse complement strand
CAGCAGGGGCGCAAAGCGCGACAACCTGGCTGCTCAACGAGAGAGAGCCCCCGCTTCCGTTGCCGTACCCGAGAAGCGGCAGCAACTCGGGGTGTTCCGCCGGCAGCCCGTCCGCTCTGTTCCTCCTGTTGCTCGCGCCCCTGTTGCTGGTGAGGAAAGAGGGTGAACAGCCTATGACGACTAGATAGACATAATCGCCAGCCGCGATGGAGCGCTTCAAAGAAACGGCCACATCATGAACGAACGGTACGGCTCCTTCGACGTGGTGATCCCAACAAGGCTCTGCTTGAGCATATCCACCGCAGAGGAGCGGTGGTGTATGAAAGGCGCCGGGAGCGGTAAGCGTTTTCCTCATCCTCATCCTCATTGCCGAGAAAAAAGAAAACGACCCGATCAATAAGCCTACGGTTGCAACTCCCATCCGTAGGCGGCAATCTGAAGCGGCTTCCTTCCAGAACCATAAGCATCCCGCCAGGTTGCAATGTTCACCCTCGCGATCCCCGGAATATCGGAGAGCGCTGCCTCGCGTACTCTTACAGCAAATTCTCCTTCAGGGGCTTTACTTGCCGGCAATAGGCATGACCTTCTTTTCCGACTCCTGTTCCAGAAAGACCGGATCCTCCTTCTCCACGCCCAGCAGCCTGCGGATATTGCCGCGCGCGAACTTCTCCGCCGTCTCGGGCGACAACGCGCGGAGCATCACGTTGTACTTGGTCATCTCGTCCGCGTAGGTCGTCCAGTGGCCGACCTTGTCCGACCCGACCATGAAACGGTCCGGGAACCGCTCGATCAGCGCGATCCACCCCGCGAAACTCTCGGCGTCCGCGACGATGGTGTCGTACACCACCCAGGAGAGATCGAAATTGAGGTTGGGATAGGCTTCAAGCACCCGAGCAAGCTCCTCGCGAAGAGTGGGAACCTCGACCCTGCGCGAAATCCCCGCGTGCGCCCAGATGAAGACGGTGTCCGGATTGGCGGCGACGGCGCGCTCCATCTCCGCGAGGTAGATCGGCTCCCGCTTCGAGGCGGAGGAAATGTTGTGGTGAATCAGCACGGGGAGACCGTGCTTCGCGGCCGCGCGGTAGACCTCCATCAGCGCGGGGTGATCGGCGCGCGGAGGCTCTCCGTAGGTGAAGGCGGTCAGATCGTCGTGGCGGGACATCAGCTCCCCTATCCCTCGCCAGAAACCGGGATACAGGCGCAGCACGGTCTCGATATACTCGGCGGCGTTCCGGTCCAGCGGGTTGACGCCGGAGATGAATGGGAAAAAGCGATTCCGCACCTCTTCCGGCTGCCGAAGCAACTCCTGCGCCAGGATGAAGTCGGTCGCCGAATAGTAGTAGCCCCGCGCGTCCGTGTCGAGATAGTAGTCGGGCCGGACGGGATCCGACTCGCTCCACATCTTCACGATGGGCATGCCGAAGATCACCGCCGATTCCACGCCGACGGCGTCCATCTGCTCGACGAGCGCGGGAAAACCGTCGGTCCTCTGGGTGAAGTCGAGATAGTGAAGGTGCGAATCCCACGAGGGGATCGCCATCCGCTCCGCCGCCTCCAGCGGGGAGCGCGCGCCGCATAGAAACAGAAGTGCTGTCAGGCAGAGAATCGATAGTTTTTTCGGGTGCATGGGATTCGTCCTCCTCCGAAAATTTTTTGCGAATTATTATACCACCGGGAAATAGTTCCTGAATGCATTCCGCGCGATGCGGAGCGGCTCCATACCATTCATTCGGCCGAAAACATCCTCCCGAGTGCGCCCCCGCATGTGCTAATGAGCGTCAGGAGTGGAGTTTCAACCCCTTGACCACATGATCGACGGCCTTGCGATCGCCGAAAAGGGCAAGACCCACGAGATCGAGGTCGGCGCTTGCCGTTTTTATTACTTCCGCCCTGTTGTCCTCGTCGTTCGAGGTAGCAAACAGCTCTTCCGTGTAGATGGAGAAGGCGACCTCCTGCACGAGAGCCCGTTCGTACGTTCGGCGCATCTTCTCCTTCGGCGCGGCGAACACCAGAACCGGCTGGCGAAGCATCGGGAGATACGTCCTTCCATCCTTGTCTTCGTACGGCTTGCCGAGCAACCCCGGTATTCCCG
>LVBO01000140.1 GCA_001604435.1 Synergistales bacterium Syner_01 | reverse complement strand
TGTTTCCCGGGCTCTTCGCGCACCGAGGCTTCAACTGGGAGCGGATCATCATCAGGATGGCCCTCACCGACCAGGGGATCTACGGCGTCACCCTCATGGTCTCGTCGAGCTACGTATTCATGTTCATTCTCTTCGGCGCCTTCCTCGCCGCCTCCAGAACCAGCGAGTTCTTCAACGACTTTTCGCTTGCTCTTGCCGGAAAATACCGCGGAGGCCCGGCCAAGGTCGCCGTCATGGCGTCCGCGCTGATGGGGAGTATATCGGGGAGCGCGCAGGCGAACGTGGCCACGACCGGCGCTTTTACTATTCCGCTTATGAAGAAGGTTGGGTACATGCCGCACTTCGCAGGTGCTGTCGAGGCGGCGGCAAGCACCGGTGGCATCCTGATGCCGCCGATTATGGGCGCTGCGGCGTTCATCATGAGCACGTTCCTCGGCATACCGTACGTGAAGATCATGGTTGCCGGAATAACTCCCGCGCTGCTTTACTACCTCGCCATCATGTTCATGGTGGACCTCAGGGCGAAAAAACGCGGCCTCGTCGGCCTTCCCGCCTCGGAGATTCCCTCGCTGAAGGCGACGATGCTCGACAAGGGGCACATGACCATTCCTCTCGCCATCATCATCTACTTCCTCGTGGCGGGGTATACGCCGCTCTACTCGGCGTTTCTCGGCCTCTTCGCCATCATCGTGGTCTCCTCGCTCAAAAAGTCGACGCGCATGGGCCTGAAAGACGTCGTCCGAGCGCTTGACGAGGGAACGAGGAGCGCGGCGCCCGTCGGCATCTCGTGCGCCATCGTGGGTTTCATCGTCGGCGCTGTGGGAATGACGGGCCTGGGGCAGGTCATCGCGATGAACATCATCATGTTCGCCGGGGGCAAGCTCTGGGCCGCGCTCATCCTCTGCATGATCGCCGCCATCATCCTCGGCATGGGGCTCCCTGCGACACCCTGCTACATAATCACCGCCACCATCGCCGCGCCCGCGCTCCAGCAGATGGGCGTTCCACCGCTCGCCGCGCACTTCTTCGCGTTCTACTACGGAACCATGTCCGCCGTGGTGCCGCCTGTCGCGCTCACCAGCTACACGGCCGCCGGGCTTGCCGGAGCGCGTCCGTTCAAAGTCGCGATGGCTGCCCTCGGGCTGGCGCTTTCAGGACTCTTGCTCCCGTACCTCTTCGTCTACAATCCCGATCTGCTGTTCATCGACTTCGTCCTGCCCAAGTACATTCTGGATCTGACCACGGCGGTCATCGGCATTTTCTCCCTCTCGTGCGGAATCATCGGCATGCTGCGGCGGGAGATGCCCTTCCGGGAACGAGCGCTCTTCGTCGCAGCAGGCATCCTGATGGTCAATCCGCTCCGGGTCCTCAGGATATCCAGCTTCGTCTTCTTTGCGCTCATTCTTGCCTTCCACCTCTTTTCAAGCAGAGGAGCGAATGCGCGGAAAACTGCGGGAAAGCCGATGGAAGAAAAATAGAATTTGCGCACATCGCTTCTTCGTGCTATAATGCCCTAGTTTAAAAATATCGAAAAGAAGAGGGGCCACCCTCTCACCTTGCGAAGCGTTCATTCGCCTGGTTTGAAGAGAAGTCTTCGCGTATGCGGGGCCGGTGGTTTTCCATCGGTCCCTTTTATATTTCTAGTGGAGGTGAAAGGCTATAGTAACACGAAAAGACGATGGAGATCCCCGAGTGAACCGGGAAATTACCGCACGAGAAGTCCTGATAATCGATGAAAACGGCGTCAAGCTGGGCGTTGTGCCCACTGTCGAGGGAATCAGGATGGCCGAGGAGAGACTGCTCGACCTTGTCGAGGTGGCGCCGCAGGCGACGCCTCCCGTATGCAGAATTCTCGATTACGGTAAATACCGGTACCAGCTGCAGAAGAAAGAGAAGGACGCCCGAAAGAAGCAGAAAGTGCAGACTTTGAAGGAAATGAAGATGCGCCCGAAGATCGACGAGCACGACTACGACTTCAAGGTCAGAGCCATCAAGAGTTTCCTTGAGGACGGACACAGAGTGAAAGTTTCCGTCTTTTTCAGGGGAAGGGAGATGTCTTTCCTTGACAAGGGAGAGGCGGTGCTCGCCCGGGTGATACGAGATTGCGACGGACTCGGCAAGAGCGAGGGGAATCCTCGCATGGAGGGGCGGTATATGCGGATCATGATGACCCCCGTGCCTCAGGCGCAAGTCAAGGCGACGCCGAAGCCCCCGGTGAAAGCCGAGGCTCCCAAGGCTGAAAAAAAGCCGTCCGAAGCAAAGGTGAACCCCGCTCCGGAAGGAGCGGAAACTCAGCAGGTTTCGGAATAAGTCCGAACAGGACGCTTGGAATGCGATGACGTTCAATCCGCCTGTCGCGAACTGCGGCGGGCTTTTATCTTGATGAATATCCGAGGAAGGAGGAATGCTCAAATGCCAAAGCAAAAATCTCATTCGGGAGCCAAAAAGAGATTTTCGTTTACAGGAACAGGGAAGCTGTCCTACCGCAGAGTGGGAAGAGGTCATCATCTTACGGTGAAGGGACCCTCCCGCCTTCGCAAACTGCGCAAGACAGGGTATGTCGACGCTACCCGTATCGAGAGCCTGAAGAAGCTTCTCCCGTACAACTGAGAACAAGTTCATTCTATGAAAGAGGTGACGTGCGATGCCCCGCGTCAAAGGTGGTAGCGCAAGCGATAAAAAGAGAAAGAAACTTTTTTCGATAACCAAAGGATATTGGGGACGGAAGAAGAACGTGTACAGGAGAGCGAGAGAGGCCTACCTTCACTCTCTTTCCAGAGCGTATGTCGACAGAAAACGCAAGAAGAGAGATTTCCGACGCCTGTGGATCACCAGAATCAATGCGGCGACCCGGTCTTGCGGAATGTCCTACAGCTCCTTCATGAACGGCCTGAAAAAGGCGGGAATCGTCATCAACAGGAAGATGCTTTCCGAGCTGGCGATCAACGACATGGCGGCGTTCACCCAGTTGACGGCTCAGGCCAAGAACGCGCTGGGCAAGTAGTCGGGCTCCTTCACAAGCGCGATACAGGCTTTGCGGCGCATTGCGTAGCCGCGCAGCCTCCCAAAAAGCCATTTCGGGGTTTCTGCCGCCAGAAAGCGGCGGGAACCCTTTTTCTTTGCCTGTGGAGCCTCGGCGGATGTGGTGATATAATCCACTCTGGAGTGAAAATTTCCAACGAAGTATAATGTTTCCGTCCTTCTTTTTACCGAAGACGCTGCGCTCTCCCCGTTCCGATCCGATCGTCCATGCGGGAGATTTGCCGCCGCAGGCCTGCGTGGAGGAGGATACGATCAAATCGACCGGATTATCAGGAGAAGGAGGAGAAGGGCACGTGACATCCATTCAGACTGAACTGGAAAGCATCGAACAACGTTTTACGGAACAACTATCGGGAATCGCTTCATCCGAGGAACTTCAGCAGGTGAAGGTCGCTTTTCTCGGCAAGAAGGGCGCCGTGACCTCCTTTTTGAAGACGCTTGGTTCTCTTTCGCCGGAGGAGCGCCCGGTAGTCGGACAGGCTGTGAACTCTCTTCGCGACAGAATGGAAGATATTTTAGACGGAAAAAAGATCGAGCTTGAAGAAATGGAATCCGATGCCGCGGAGCGTGCGTTCCGCATCGACGTGACCTTGCCTCCCAGGGGGAGGAGTATGGGCGGGATCCATCCGGTCGCTCAGTTGACGCAGGATGTGGTGGAAATTCTTGCGGGACTCGGTTTTTCCGTGGCGCTCGGTCCCGAAATAGAGGACGATTTTCACAACTTCGAGGCGCTCAACATTCCGGCGTTCCACCCTGCGAGGGATATGGCCGACACGTTCTATTTCCCGGACGGAAAACTGCTGCGGACGCACACGTCGCCCGTACAAGTACGCTCGATGCTCAGGTATGGCGCTCCCATCCGGATCGTCTGCCCCGGCAAGGTGTACCGGCGCGACAGCGACCCCACGCACTCTCCCATGTTCAATCAGATCGAAGGGCTGCTCGTGGAAAAGAACATCTCCGTGGCCGACATGAAGGGGTGCCTCGACGCGCTCATGGCGGCGATCTTCTCCCGCCCCCTGAAGGCCCGCTACCGAGCGAGCTACTTCCCCTTCACCGAGCCGTCGCTCGAACTCGACATCGAGTGCGTCGAGTGCTCCGGCAAGAACCCCTCGTGCAGAATATGCAAGGGAACGGGTTGGCTCGAAGTGGCGGGACTCGGTATGGTGCACCCGAACGTCATCCGCTACGGAGGCATCGACCCCTCGGTGTACAACGGCTTTGCATGGGGCATGGGGCTCGACCGCATCGCCATGCTCAAATACGGACTGACCGACCTTCGCGTTCTCTTCGAAGGCAACGTGCCCTATCTTCTCTCGGGGAGGCGTTTCTCATGCTGATT
The DNA here is from genome assembly GCA_001604435.1 of Synergistales bacterium Syner_01. Taxonomy (GTDB): domain Bacteria; phylum Synergistota; class Synergistia; order Synergistales; family Aminobacteriaceae; genus JAAYLU01. The sequence goes on along the minus strand of LVBO01000140.1, from coordinate 1,756 downwards.
TCCTGGAACCTGCTGAACGAACTGTTGAAGATTCCCGCATCGCTTGAGGAGGTCGCCGAACGGCTGACCTTTACCGGTTGCGAAGTCGAATCGATAGAGTATCCGTGCACCCGGCTGAAAGACGTGCTCTCCGCGCGCATCGAAAAACTGGAAAAACACCCGGCGAAAGAGAATCTCTTCGTCGCCTCGGTGAACGACGGAAAGGGCGCCGCGCTCGTCGTGACGGCCGCGCCGAATCTTTCCGCGGGGGATATCGTTCCCTGGGGGCGTCCCGGCGCGGTGCTCGCGGACGGTTCCGTTCTCGGCACGCGGGATTTCGAAGGCGTCGAGAGCGCGGGAATGCTGCTCTCCGCCGCGGAGCTGGGCATACCGGAGGCGGCGGACGAATTCGGCATACTCCGCCTGCCCGCGGAGACCGCGCCCGGAGAGGATATCAAACAGCTTCTGGGGCTCGACGACGCCGTCCTCGACCTCTCGGTGACGCCGAACAGGGGAGATCTGTTGAGCATGCTCGGCGTGGCGCGCGAAGTCTACGCGCTCTTCCCCGAGGCACGGTGGAAAAAGGATCTTACGGCTTTTCCCGCGAACCCAAAGAACGTCGAGTGGCCGGTTGAATTCAAGGGGATAACCCTGAAGGACGACGGATGCCCGCTCTACTGCCTCGGCCTGATCACGGGCCTGAAAAGCGTTCCTTCGCCGCTGAAAACGCGCATTCTTCTCACCCTGCTCGGGATGCGTCCGATCTCCGCGATGGTCGATGCGACCAACTACGCCATGCTCATGCTCGGCCAGCCGACGCACGCCTTCGACGCCGACCGTCTTCCGTCTCCGGAAATCACGGTCCGCTCCGCCGACGCCGGCGAGGAAACCAGGACGCTCGACGGGAAGAACCACCGGCTTGAACCGGGCGACATGCTCATCACGAGCGGTGGCCTCGCCGTAGGCATCGCCGGCGTGATGGGAGGAGAGAACAGCGAGATTCTCGAGTCCACGCGCACCGTCTTCCTCGAGTCGGCCAATTTCGACGCCATCAGAGTAAGCAGAACCTCCCGCAGGCTCGGTATCTCCTCCGAGGCCGCCTTCCGGTATGCCCGTATCGTCGATGCGCGCATCGCGGAGACTGCCTTGAAATATATCTCCTCGCTTCTGGAGGAGTGGGGCGCCGCCGAAGGCGGGTACGCCATCCTTTCAGCTTCGACGAAGCTTCCCGAGGAGAAATCCGTGACGCTGACCAGGGAGAAATTGAAGAAGATCCTTCTCACGGAGGACATGAAAGAAGCGTCCTCGATTCTTTCGCGCCTCGGGCTCGTTGAAGTTTCTTCGACGTCCGAAGAGGCGACATATTCCGTTCCTTCGTGGCGTCCCGACATCTCCATCGAAGAGGATCTCATCGAAGAGGTCGGCAGGATCCGAGGGTACAACGAAACGCTGGAATCCCGTCTTCCGCAGGCGCTCTACGGCCGCGGAGACATCGGCAAGACGACCAGGCTCAAGGGGGAGATTCGTTCGACGCTCCTCTCCAGGGGCTACGTGGAACTAGTGAACTACAGCTTTCTCTCCCCTTCGTTCGTCGAACTGCTTCGTCTCCCGGCCACGGATCGCAGGGCCCGCCCTCTGTTGCTGGCCAACCCGATGAGCGTGGAACAGTCCAGGATGCGAACGACGCTTCTTCCCGGACTGCTTCGAAGCGTCCAGCAGAGCGTGGCCTCCGGGTGGAAGACTCCGGTGCGCGTCTTCGAGCTCGGCAGGGTCTTCT
>LVBO01000139.1 GCA_001604435.1 Synergistales bacterium Syner_01 | reverse complement strand
CAGAAAACGTACCCCGCTTTTTCCGCCTCCTCGCCTCCGGAAGCGGTGGCGGCGAGTTCCATCGGCAGATGGAGGGTCAGAGAGGCGAGGTCTTTCGCGAGCAGTTTGCTTGTGAGCCCCGAGAGCTGGAAGAGGAAGTCCACTCCGTAGTCGTGGACGATGAGGTCGCACCGCTGTTTTTGGAACTCCGCCGCGGCGGAGATGACGCTTCGCTTTCTGAAATCCTCCCGATTGTCTCCCGCGGAGGAAAGGAGCGGCTGTCTTTCTTCTTTCAACAGCAGGCGAAGCAGTGCGTGGAGGCGTTCCGGGGCGTACAGAGGAGTTCTCCTTGCCTCCTCGGCGTCGATCCGGCGAAGCACGTCCCGGTATTCCGCGGGAGTGCCGGTATGGGCCGCATTGTTCTCCAGGGTGCAGGGGCGGAATGACGCGATACCTGCGAAATCTCCTTTCAGGAAGCTGTTTCCCGGAAGCGCCGGGAGCAGGGCGCACTCGGCGAAGCCCTTGGAGGCGAGAAGGGACGCCATCGTCGGCGATTTGCCCGGAACGAACCCGAGGAGTCCCTCGATCTCTCCTTCGTGTTCGACGTGTTCGACGAGCGCGTTCAACAGCGTTGCCGCGGAGGTCTCTTTCTCCGCCTGTTTGGAGAAGAGAGGAGGAAACGCCACGCCGAGGGACCGACGTTGCGGAGAGGCGGTGAGCCCTTGCAGCGCCAGCAGTTCGCCCCGTTCTCCCCATGCGGCGAAGAGAGAAATGTCGGGATCCGCCAGCGCTTCGCGGAGCTGCACCGAAGAGAGCGATTCCACGCTTTCTCCTTCAGTATTCGCGAAGGAAGAGGTGATGGCGGACACGCGGGAGGGAGCGACTCGTTCCGATGCAACGGGTTTTTCGCGAACGGCCGGCTCTTCTTTTTCAGGTATCGCCGCCAAAGGAAGCCCCGGTTGCGCGTCGTCGGTTTCTCGTCGCAGCATTTTGAAGAGGTGGAGCTCTTTCCCTCTCCCCTCCGCCTCGAAGTCGTAGAAGGCCGCCTGGTCTACAAGATTGCGCATGAGAAAAAGACCGAGACCTGAAAAATCCCGCTCATCCGGCTCTTCCCCCGGAGAATAGGTATCCATGCTCTTTCTGTCGAGCGGGGCGTGAAACTCGCAGAGGACGACCCTGATGCCCAGAGGAACCCTGCGAAAGCGCACCGTCAGGGCGTTCGGAGGGGGAGCGGATGATTCTCCGGAGATGATTGCCGTAAGCGCTTCTTCGAGGGCGATTTCGAGCCGCAGTGTTTCTTTATGGGAAAACCCGAAAAGGCCGCTGATTTCGCGGCAGCAGGAGAGGATCGTCGGCAGAAAGTCCTGGAGAAGAGGAAAGCGCATCTCCATCGTGGTTCCCATTGGAATCGTCATCGCGCAGCTCCTTTCAAAAGAGGCGGTTTCGAGGTGCAATCCGTGCCGCTCGCTTCAGGAGTTCAGTATGGCATATCGAAAAGAATCTTTCAACACTTCGCGATGCGGGAAAGCGCGGCGTCGTTCTCGAGTCTGGACGCCCGCGGAAAAAAGCGGTACCCTTTATCGAGGCGATTCCCGCGAAGAATGAGGAATGCGCCGCCATCCGGAGGGAGGTAGTTTCGATGGGAAGAAGTGCATTTGTACCCCGCATGAAAAAAAAGTGGTTCGGGAGCGGAGGCGCGGCATTCGCGCTCGTATTCCTCTTCTGCGCCTTCTTTCCGGGCTTGACGAGCGCTCGCGCCGCATGGGCGCTCGCCGGTCTGGAAGTGCCGCAATCGCCGATGTACCACGC
>LVBO01000138.1 GCA_001604435.1 Synergistales bacterium Syner_01 | reverse complement strand
CCCAGCAGCCACTGGGCGATCGTCTGCGGCATGCGGTTGTAGACGATCGCGTAGCCGAAGATCCCCGAACACGCGATGATGAGCATGATGATGCCGTTGTCGCGGACCGTCTGCCGGAGCACTTCCTTCAGCGTCTCCCACGTCAGCTCCTTGTAGACGAATTTTCCCACGACGAAGGCGTAGACCGCCGCGAACGCGCCCGCCTCGGACGGCGTGAAGATGCCGAAGCGGATGCCGACGATCAGGATGAGCGGGAAGAGGAGCGCCAGGAAGCTCTCCTTGAAGGCCTCCTTGAACTCCGGCAACGTGGCGCGCGTCTCGCGGGCGCGTCCGTAGCCGCGCTGTTTCGCCGTCAGCCAGGAGACCCCCATAAGGATGAAGGTCATCAGGAGCCCCGGAACGATGCCGCCGATGAAGAGCTTGCCGATGGAGACCTCCCCGACGAAACCGTAGAGGATGAGCCCGATGCTCGGCGGAATGGTGGCGGTGATCAGCGAGGAGAGGGCGATGACGGCGGCCGCGTACCCCTTCGAGTACCCCGCCTTGATCATGGAGGGGCCGAGGAGGCGCGACTCCATCGCGGCGTCCGCCACGGCGGAGCCGGAGATGCCGCCCATCAGCGCGCTGAGCACGACGCTGACGTGGGCGAGCCCTCCGATGAGGTGCCCTGTGAGCACGTGCGCGAACGTGATGAGCCTGCTTGTGATGCCGGTGGCGTTCATCAGGTTGCCCGCGAGAACGAAGAAGGGGACGGCCAGCAGCGGGAAGGACTGCGTGGAGCTGATCATCTTCTGGACGGCGATGGTCAGCGGGATGAACTCCTCGGTGAAGACGAAGGCGAGGGCGGAAATGCCGATGGTGAAGGCGATGGGCATGCCCAGCAGCAGCAGAACGAGGAAGATGCTTCCCATCAGCAGCATGGATTCGTCCCCCCTTCGGTTCCGGAGTCGTTCGCATACTCCCCGAGGAACTGCTCGACCATGGTGCGGAGCATCAGCAGGCAGCCGACGGGAACGCTCAGCGTGGCCCACGAGTAGCTGACAGGGATTGTGTTGAACAGGCGCTCGTAGTTGTGGTAGCAGAGTATGAAGCCGTAGACGGCGATGATGCCGAGAAAGAACATGGCGAACAGCATGAGGAGCATTCGGATCCCCCTCTGCGCTCCCTGCGGAAGCAGGCGCACGAGGACGTCCATGCCGATATGGCTGTTGTGGCGCATGGCGGCGTCGGCGCCGAAGAAGCAGAGCCATCCGAAGAGCAGCTGCGCCGTGTCGACGGACCAGATCAGGGGGTAGTTGAACCAGCGCGAGAGCGCCGCGAGAAAGACGAGCAGGACGATCGCCGCAAGAAAGAAGGACGCGAGCACATCGACTGTCTTTAAGAGAATACGGTTGAGGGAAGCCATGAATACCTCCTCCGATGCGATGGATTGCCGCCGCCCTTCACGGAGCGGCGGCCCGAAACCCCCGGAGATTTTCGCTCCGGGGGCCGCAAAACCTCCGTTTTCTACTTCGCCAGAACCTCCAGCACCCGTTTCCGTGCCTCGGTGAGTCCGAGCTTCTCATAGACCGGCTCCACCGCCGCCTTGAAGGGGGCGATATCCACGTCGAGGAAGGTGACGCCCTGCCCCTTCATCATCTCTTCGTACTCGGAAAGCTTGGAGGCCGTCATCTCCGTCGCGTAGTCGCCGGCCTTCTCCGCCTCTTCAAGAAGGATCGTCTGCAGATCCTCGGGAAGCGAGTCGAAGAACTTCTTGCCGCAGACGAGTCCGGTCATCAGCTGGAAGTGTCCCGTCTTGGAGACGACCTTCGCCACTTCGAAGAGGCTCGCGCCCACGATCGCCGGGTACTGCGCCTCGAAGGCGTCGATCACCTTCTGCTGCATTCCGGGGTAGACCTCGGCCCAGGAGATGTCCACGGGGGTCGCGCCCATGGCCGCCACGCTCTCGCGCCATACGGGGGAGCCGGGGGTGCGGGTGCGCACGCCGCGCATCTCTTCCTGCGTCGTCAGCGGCTTGTTTCCCATGAAGTGCCGCGTTCCCTGGTACCAGTTGAAGGAGAGCGACTTGTAGCCGTGCGGCTCCAGCTTCTCCGCCCAGTTCTTGAAGAGGTCGGATTTCACCAGCTTCAGCGCGCCCTTGTAGTCGTCCACGATATAAGGAGCGCCGAGGATGCCGATCTCCTTCACGATGTCGGCGAGTCGCGCCGCGTCGGTGACTACGGCGATGTTCGCCCCCATCTTCGCCTGCTCCTGGCTGTCGTCGGTGCTGCCGAGCTGGGAGCTGGGGTAGACTTCGATGGCGAGGCGCCCGTTGCTGCGCTCCGCGACCGCTTTCTGCATCTCGAGAAGACCGAGAATGATCGGATCCTTGTCGTTGAGCACGGAGCTCACCTTGAGCACGAACGTCTTGTCCGCGAACGCCGCGCCTCCCGCCAACAGAACAGCCGCCAAAACAACGATCGAAACGCCGAGACGCCGGAAACCCTTACCCTTCATTTCCTTCACGCTCCTTGAAAGTGGAATGATGGAACACCGTCCCCCGAGGGGGTCCTGCTGCCTCCGTCCTTCAGAAGGTACTCCGGAAACTTCTCCCTGAGGTGCTCCGACTCGCCCAGGATCTTGTTCAGATGTTTCGTGAGACAGCGCCGCGCATCCTCCCACGCCCGCTTCTCGCAGGCCGAGAGGATCGCCCGGTGCTCCGCGAGGACGACGCCGAAGTCCAGGTAGTTCTGAAGGCTGAGGTATCGCAACCGTTTGTACTGCGCGCTGAAATGGTCGATGAAGCTCCACGTGCGGGCTTTGCCGCACGCGAGGAAGATCTCTCGATGGAACGCGTCGTCGTAGTCCACGAACGCGTCGATGTCCCGGTCCGGAACAGTGCGCTCCTGAAGGTCGAGGATGGAGCGCATGGAGGAAAGCGCGTTTTCGTCGGGGGAATCGATGAAGAGCGAGAGCACGGTGCTCTCGACGCAGAGACGGGTGAAGCGGACTTCTTCGATCTGCTCCATGTCCATGAGCGAGACGAAGGTGCCGCGCTGGGGGCGGATTTCGAGGAGTCCCTCCTCCTGCAGCTTGATGAACGCCTCGCGGACGGGGGTCTTGCTGATGTTCATCCGCCCCGCGATGTCCTTCTCGCTGAGTCGCCTTCCGGGGAGAAGACGCCAATTCAGTATGTCCCTGCGGAGCGCGAGGTAGACCTGCCGCGTGACGCCGTCCTTCAGTTCGCTCATGTCGAAATACGAGATCACGGCAAGGCCCCCTTTCTCCGAAGATCGCGTCGGCGAAGAGCCGAAGCGTGTCGCATAATTCACGCTAGAGAAAATGGAAAACTGATATGTTAGTATGTTAGCCATCGTTTTGGTCTTTGTCAAGAGGGGCGCGGAAATTTTCTTCACTTTTAGCGTGGAGAGAAAACGCGCTTCGGAATCGCCCCGAGCGCAGCGCGCCGCTTTCTGTTCGGCGGCGTTTTTCGGAGGGGTCGGCGCGTATGGTGCAAAGTCGGGGTGAATGCTATCATATGCTCTTTGAAGCATTCAAAAGAATGGAACGGTGACTATGAAAGAGAGAGTTCAAATAAGCGCGGCGGTGCTCCTATTTCTCCTCCTTGTCGGGATCGCTTCTCCTTCGGAGGCGTTGGATTTTCTGAAAAAAGGGAACGGGAAGGCGGTGGCGCTGACCTTCGACGACGGGCCCCGTCCGGGGTACGTGGAACCGATTTTGGGTATCCTGCGGGAGAAAGGCGTCCGGGCGACGTTCTTCCTGGTCGGACGATACGTCCTGGAACACCCGGAGCTCGTGCGGGCGATCGACGCGGAGGGACATACGGTGGCGAACCATACGTTCTACCACAATAATCTCACGTCGCTGCCGCCGGAGAACGTCTACCGCGAGTGGCGCCTCTGCAACGAGGCGGTGGAGCAGGTGATCGGAAAGAAACCTCGTTTCGCGCGGCCGCCCGGTGGGCGCTACAACGATTTCGTCGCGGAGCGGGCCGCCGAAGAGGGGCTGCGCATCGTGCTGTGGACCAACAATCCGGGGGATTATTCAGCGTCGCTCGACGGCCCCTCTCTCGCCCGGAAGGTGCTCTCCAAGGCGAAAGAGGGCGACATCGTGCTGCTGCACGTCGGCGTCGCGC
>LVBO01000639.1 GCA_001604435.1 Synergistales bacterium Syner_01 | reverse complement strand
GATTCGTCACGCCTCCTATGGCGACCAATCTCTACCTGACGTCGGCTTTGACGAAAGTTCCCGTTCCCGAGGTGGTGAAAGAGTCGCTGCCGTTCGTTTTCGCCATGATAGCGGCGCTTTTCCTGATCACGTATATTCCTTCGCTCAGCATCGGAATTTTGCGGTTTATCAGGTAATGTACCGAAAAAACTCTTCGTGCGCGCGATCCGCACGCGCGGAGAATGCAACTTCATTTTTTTCGCAAAGAAAGGGTGTGCGCCGTGAAAATCACAAGCGTCGAAATTTTTGATTGCGAAGTCAACCGAAAAGACCCTAACATGGCTTCGTTCAACCCCGTTCTCATTCGAGTAAATACGGACGAAGGGATCAGCGGCATAGGCGAAGTGGGGCTGGCCTACGGGAGCGCGTCCAAGGCGTCGGTGGGCATNNTCTGGGACATACGGGGCAAGGCGCTGAACACCCCCGTCTACCAAATGCTCGGAGGCAAGACGAAAGAGTCGCTCCGCACCTACGCCAGTCAGCTCCAGTTCGACTGGGGAGTGCAATACAAGGTGCTCACCGAGCCGGAACAGTACGCCGAAGCGGCGAAGAAAGCCGTCGCGGAGGGATACGACTGCGTCAAAGTGGACCCCGTAATGATCGATCGTCAGGGGAATCGGCCCTTGGTCTCCCCCGAAGCCTGGAATTTGTACGGAATACTGAAAGACGATCAGATTCGTATGGCCGTCGACCGCGTCCGGGCGATCCGAGAAGCCGTCGGCCCGAAGGTCGACATCATCATCGAAATTCATAGCTACCTCGGCGTCAACTCCGCCATTCAACTCGGGCGGGCTCTCGAGGAGTTCAATATTTTCTACTACGAAGAACCCATCTACCCTCTGAACGTCGACAACATGGCGCTCGTCGCGAGAAGCGTGAAAATCCCGATCGCCTCCGGAGAGAGAATCTATACGCGATGGGGGTACCGTCCGTTTTTCGAGAAACAGGCTCTCGCGGTCATCCAGCCGGATCTTTGCCTGGTCGGCGGCATAACCGAGGGCAAGAAAATTTGCGACTACGCCAACATTTACGACGCGACGGTGCAGATCCATGTGTGCGGAGGGCCGGTTTCCACGGCGGCCTCCCTTCATATCGAGGCGGTCATCCCCAACTTCATCATCCACGAGCATCACACCTACGCGCTCAAACCGGAAATTCGCGAGCTGTGCGTTCACGACTACCAGCCGCGGAACGGGCAGTACGAAATTCCCGACCTTCCCGGCCTCGGGCAGGCGCTCAACGACGAGGTGGTCCGCGACTATCTTGCGTGGACCGTGAAATAAAACCGCGGAGCGTCGGAGGTTCCCGAACTTCGCGGGGACTTCCGACGCTCTTTTCGAAAGCGCTTCATATCTAGGAACCGAAGGGTATCCGCATATCGAATATTTTGTTATAATTAACCCATATACACGTTGCATATTATGAATAATCGAGAGCGCGGAGAAGAACAAGCCATGCAGACAATTAAAAGAATTTCTTTAGTCGATTCCGTTGTCGAGCATATTTTACAATCCATTCAAAGTAAACGTTTTCTTCCGGGGGACAAAATTCCTCCCGAAAGAGAGCTCACCGTCGCTCTCGGGGTAAGTAGAACCGCGTTGCGAGAAGCGATCAAACGACTCGAATCCTTAGGTGTTCTTACCGTTCGTCAAGGAGACGGAACGTACGTAAGAGCCGACGCGGGAAACAAGGAGCAGGCCTTTCGCCAGGGAATGCGCGACCTTTTTTCGATGGGCGATATTCATATGCGGGACTTTTTGGAAGCGAGAGAGCTTATCGAATCCAAGGCCGTGGTTCTGGCTGCGGAAAGAGCGACGGACGAAGAGCTGCGGCGCCTCGAACACTTCCAGGAATGCATGGAGAAGAGCGTGGACGACAGAGAACGTTTTCTCCGATACGATATCGATTTTCACAGATTCCTGATGGAACTTTCTCGAAATCCGATACTTCTGCGTTTTTCGTGGTCCATCGACGATCTGCTGAACGAGCAGATAAAACGCTCCGTAACGACGCACGAAAACTTGCAAAGCGCTCTCGAAGCCCACTCCGAGATCGTCGACGCAGTGTGTTCCCGCAACCCGGCAAGAGCCGAACAAGCCCTGAGATCGCATTTGAAGAAGATTTCAACGCTTCTGCTCAACGCCGTTCTCAACAGGACCAAGTCCGAAGACGAGCGATAAGATTCGCCGCTTCCCTGGCGAACGGCGTCGATGCCAAGCAAGCAACCTTTTCGGGGGTTTATTCCCGACTTTGCCGGTTTTTGAGAAGCAAGCCTTGCTATCGCCTTATTCCGCGTTTGCTCTAGTCCAGACTGACGGAGTAATCTTTTTCAATTCACCGTGAAAAAGTCTGGATCGTATGGATTCAATGTCCTCCGCCCCGTACCGGCGGCAGTGCGGAACAATAAAGCACCTTGAAAAAAGAACGGCCTCTGGACAATTCATCGTTTCCCGTGTTCAATACATTCGCCGAAACTATACAGAACGGGGGAAT
>LVBO01000638.1 GCA_001604435.1 Synergistales bacterium Syner_01 | reverse complement strand
CCTCGGTCGAGCTGTCGGCGTCGCTGCGCGCATCCGGGCTCGAAATCCGCAGGATGCGCACGGACACGACGCCGCGACTGCACGCGGACACGCTCGACCTTTCGTCTCTGACCTCGCAGGGGAGCGCGGACGAGCCGCTGACCTTCTCCCTCTGGGGGGAGGGGACGGTCCACGAGGGGTACTTCTGCCACCTGACGAGGAGCAACCGCCGTACGCACGACATCATCCGGGAGAATCTGCACCGTTCGCCCCTTTCGATGGGGTGGATGGAGGGGAACGGGCCGCGCTACTGTCCGTCCATCGAGGACAAGGTGATCAAGTTTCCGGAGAAGGAGAGCCACCTGATCTTTCTGGAGCCGGTCTCGCGGAGCAACAAAGAGGTGTACGTCCAGAACTTTTCGACGAGCCTGCCGTTCGACGTGCAGCTTGCGATGGTCCGCTCGCTTCCGGGCTGCGAACATGCGCACGTCACCCGTCCCGGATACGCCATCGAATACGACTACGTCGTGCCGACGCAGCTCACTCCCTGGCTGGAGACGAAGGCCGTCTCCGGACTCTTCTGCGCGGGGCAGATCAACGGGACGTCGGGGTACGAGGAGGCCGCCGCGCAGGGGCTGTTCGCGGGGATCAACGCGTCGCTGAAGGCGCGGGGGGAGGAGCCGCTCGTGCTCGGCCGGTCGGAATCGTACATCGGCGTGCTCGTGGACGACCTGGTCACGAAGGGGACGAACGAGCCGTACCGGATGCTCACCAGCAGGTGCGAACACCGTCTGCTGCTGCGCCACGACAACGCGGACAGAAGGCTCGCTCCCATAGGGCGCGGACTCGGCCTGCTGGACGACGACCGATGGAACCGGCTTCTCTCCGGGTGGAAGCGGATCGACGACGAGCTGGAACGGCTCGCGCACGCGAAGATACCTCCTTCGGACGAGCTGAACAGGGAGCTTGCCGCGCTGGGATCCGCTCCCCTTTCGGAGACCGTGTGCGCCGTCGAGCTTCTCCGGCGTCCCGGAGTGCCCTATTCGCTCGTCGAGAAGTTCTCCCCCTCCCCG
>LVBO01000009.1 GCA_001604435.1 Synergistales bacterium Syner_01 | reverse complement strand
ACCGGACTCGGTTTCCACCGAAGTCCGGTCTTTTTTATTTTTCAAACTTTATTTTACAGAAGGAGTGGAACGCAATGAAACGCATCGATCCGGCACGGAAAATATCTGGAAAGGTCTCCCTCCCGGGGGACAAATCGATCTCCCACAGGGCGGCGCTTCTGGGGGCCCTCTCCTCCGAAGGCGTCACGGTGCACAACTTCTCGGACGGCGCGGACTGCGCCTCCACGCTCTCCTGTCTCGAACAGGCGGGGGCTCGGGTGCGGCGGAGCGGGAGCACCCTTTCGGTATCCGCACCCGACGGGCTCCGTTCGCCCGACGGCATGCTCGACGCGGGGAACTCCGGCACCACGGCGCGGACCCTCTGCGGCCTCCTCGCGGGACGCCCCGGAGTGAAGGCGCGCCTCGCCGGAGACGCCAGCCTCTCGAAACGCCCGATGCTCCGCGTGGTCAAGCCGCTCCGCTCGATGGGGGCGCGGATCGACGGCCCGAACGACGGCTCGCTCCTCCCCCTGGAGATTTCGGGTACACGGCTGAAGGGCGCCACCCACCTCCTCGAAACGCCCAGCGCGCAGGTCAAGACGGCCCTTCTTCTCGCGGGCCTCGGCTCGGAAGAGCCCACCACGGTCATCGAACCCCTCGCCACACGGAACCACACGGAACGAATGCTCGCCCACCTGGGCGTCCCCCTCTACTTCGACGGCCACTCCATCACCATCGCTCCCTCGAAACCGCTCAAGGGCGGCGAATGGACCATCCCCGGCGACTTCTCCTCCGCGGCCTTCTGGATCGTCGCGGCGGCCATCCTCCCCGACTCCTCCGTCTCCCTTTCCGGCACGGGACTCAACCCGACGCGCACCGGCCTGCTGAAGGTGCTCGAACGGATGGGGCTGGCCTACACCGTCGAGCAGGAGGGGCTCAAGGGGGGCGAACCGACGGGAACCGTCACCGTCCACTCCAGCCGCCTCCGCGCCACCGAGGTCTCCGGAAGCGAAATCCCGCTGCTCATCGACGAACTCCCCATCCTCGCGGTGGCGGCGACCCAGGCCGAGGGGATCACGGAGATACGGGGCGCGATGGAGCTGCGCTTCAAGGAGAGCGACCGCATCGTCGCGGTGACGCAGGGGCTCGCGGCGCTGGGCGCGGACATCGTCGAGCTGGAGGACGGCTGGCGGATCTCCGGGCGCTCGAAGCTCCATGGCGGGCGGGTCTCCGGCATGGGCGACCACCGCGTGGCGATGGCCCTCGCGATCGCGGCGCTGACCGCCGATTCCCCCGTGGAGATCGACGATCCCGAGTGCGTCGGCATCTCCTACCCCGGCTTCTTCGGCACGCTCGACGCGCTCGCGGGGAGGGACGCATCATGACGCTCCGCTTTCTCACCAGCGGCGAATCGCACGGGCGCGGGCTCCTTGTCGTGACTGAGGGCATTCCGGCGGGGCTCGCCGTCTCGCGGGAGTTTCTGGAGCTGCGGCTCGCGCGGCGGCGCAGAGGCTTCGGGCGCGGCGGGCGGGCCTTGCTGGAGCGAGACGAACTCACCGTCTGGGGCGGATTGCGGAACGGACGGACCACCGGCGGCCCGGTGGGGGTCTCCATCGGCAACGCGGAGTGGGAGTCGTGGGACGAGGCCATGAACCCGTGGGCGGTCTGCGTGGAGGCCGCCTGCATGCGGGCGGTGACCGCTCCGCGCCCCGGACACGCCGACCTCGCCGGAAGCGTCAAGTTCGGGCACAGGGACATGCGGAACGTCCTTGAACGCTCCAGCGCCCGCACCACGGCGCCCCGCACGGTCGCGGGAACGCTGGCCGCCCGGATGCTGGAAGAACTCGGCGTCGCGGTCCGCGGCGCGGTCGAGTCGATCGGCGGCGTCGCGGTCCGCACCCCCGGGACCTTCGAGGAGTGGGCGTGCGCCTCTCTTTCCGAACTCGGCGTCACCAGACCGGAGGACGAAGAGGCGTTGAAGAAGCGCATCCTCCAGGCCTCCGAAGAGGGCGACAGCCTCGGCGGGACCTTCGTCCTCTCGATCACCGGACTCCCCCCCGGCGTCGGGAGCTTCGCGGAGTGGGACGAGCGCCTCGACGGGCTGCTCGGCCAGGCGATCCTCTCCATCCCCGGCGTCAAGGGCGTCGAGTTCGGCGAGGGCTTCCACAGCGCCGATCTTCCCGGCAGCCGTCTTCACGACCCCATCGTCGTCGACGGCGGACGGTGGACCCGCCCGAGCAACAACGCGGGAGGGCTCGAGGGCGGCATGAGCAACGGCGGCGAAATCCGCCTCCGCGCCGTGATGAAGCCGATTCCGACGATGAAGAAGGGCCTCCCCTCGTTCGACACGGCATCGGACCGCCCGTGCGCCGGACACTCCGAGCGCAGCGACGTCTGCGCGGTTCCGTCCGCGTGCGTCGTCGCGGAGGCGATGGCGGCGTGGACGGTGGCGTGCGCGGTGACCGCGCAGTTCGGCAACGACAGGATGGACGATCTCAAACAGCGTTTCGCGTCCTACAAACAGCGAGCGGAAAGGTGGAATCTTCATGCATAGCGGGAATATCTGCATCGGCGGCTTCATGTGCTCGGGCAAGACGAGCGTCGGGCGGGAGCTTTCCCGCAGACTCGGATGGGAGTTCCTGGACACCGACGCCGTCATCGAGCAGCGGGCGGGGATGCCCGTCCCCAGAATCTTCGCGGAGCTCGGCGAGCCCGTCTTCCGGAGGTTCGAGTTCGATGTTGTCTCCGAAGCCGTCGGGGGGAGCAACCGCATCGTCTCGCTCGGCGGCGGCGCGCTGGTGAATACGGAGCTTCGGAACAGGGTGCTCGCGAACGCCTGCCTCGTGATCCTCGACGTGCGGGCCGAGACGGTGCTCTGCCGGGCGGAGCGGCAGAAGGGCGCGCGCCCGCTGCTCGACAGCGACACCGTCCATTCGCTGATGGCGAAGCGGACCTCCGCCTACGCGTCGTGCCACTTCCGGGTGGCCACGGACGAGTGTCCCGTGAACGCCGTGGCCGACCGGATTCTGGCGAACATCCCCCTGACGCGGAGGCTTACAGGCACGGATACGATCCGAGCAGCCGCAGAAACGCTGTGCGTTCCCGCATGACGTCGAGCGCCTTCCGCACGTGGGGCTCGTCGACGTGCCCCTCCACGTCGATGAAGAAGTAGTACTCGAAGGGACTTCCCGACAGGGGCCGCGAC
>LVBO01000137.1 GCA_001604435.1 Synergistales bacterium Syner_01 | reverse complement strand
AAGATAAAAAAATGCTCCTTCCTGTGCTCATCGAGGTGAATACTTCCGGGGAGAAGAGCAAACATGGCGTTGCTCCTTACGATGCTGCGCCGCTGCTTGAGAGCGTGATGAAGGAATGTCCCGCGCTGCGTGTGGAAGGCCTGATGACGGTGGGGCCTTTGACCGATGACGAGGCGGAGGTGCGAAGCGCTTTCGCGTTGCTGCGGAGGATCAGGGATTCTTTGAGCGAAGAGTTCGGACTTCGCCTGAAAGAGCTTTCCATGGGGATGAGCGGAGATTACGAATGGGCTGTTCAAGAGGGAAGTACGATGGTCCGTATCGGCTCCGCTATCTTCGGAAAACGTACCTGATACGCAGCGGGAGGTGACGCCTTGTTGGAACGAATGATGACCTTTCTAGGGCTCGTCGACCCTGCCGCCGAAGAAGAGGAAGGCACGGTGGAGGCGGCTGAACTTGAAACAAGAGAGGCCCGCGTCCTGAAACCGGTTCCTGAAAGCGCGGTACTTCTTATCGCCCGCGGCCTTGAGGGGGTGCGCAGAAAAGAAGAGCTTGCACAGGCTCTTCGCAAGGGGAAGCTCCTGCTTATCGATCTTCGGGGACTTGACCGGGAAGAAGGGCAGAGCCTGCTCGATTTTCTCTGCGGAGTTGCTTTTGCGAACAGAGGAACTGTTCTGCGCGCCGCGGGCGGTATTTTTCTCGCGGCTCCGCGGAAGAGCATGATAGAAGAATGGGAGGAAGAAGACGGTGCCTGATCTGCTGACAGCTCGCGATGTGGAAAGCAAGCGCTTTTCAAAGGCGATGAGAGGGTATTCCGCAACGGAAGTCGACCAATTTCTCGATCAGGTCGCCGAGGATATCCAGAAGTACTGTGTTCAGTACGCCGATCTCGAGCGCTATGCCGCCCGCCTGGAGGACAAGATTCGGGAGTTTGAAAGCCTGAAGGAAACGCTTTCCGGAACTCTGCTCATGGCGCAGAAGACCGCGGATGCCAAGGAAGAAGCGGCGAATCGCCAAGCCGAGGCTATCATCGTAGAGGCAAAATCCAAGGCGGAACAGATCATTCAGGAGGCGGAAGCATCGAAGGAGCGGGAGCGGAAGGAGATTAATCATATCAGGCAGCTACGACAGGAGTTCAAAGCCGACTTCCGCGCACTCCTCTCCCGTTTTTCTTCCCTTGTTGAACGCGATGAGGAAGAGTCCGACGAGAACAACGGTGCTGAACCTGCGGAGGACGACCTGCTCAAGTGACTACTCGCCGCGCGGATCTCTCCGACCCCGTCCGATTCGTGAAGGGAGTAGGCCCTTCCAGAGAGCGTCAGTTGGCCAACCTCGACGTCTTCACGGCGGAGGACCTCCTGTTCCTCTTTCCGCGCCGGTATGAAGACAGGCGAACGCTGACGCCGCTTTCGTCTCTCGTAGCCGGAACATCGACGACGGTGATCGCCAGAGTCGTCGCTGTGGAGAAACGGACGACGGCCAAAAAGAAGCTCTCTTTGACAACTCTTTTAATTTCCGACGGCCGGGGAATGGCAAAGGCCGTCTGGTTCAACAGGGTCGGGCTGGAGAACGTCTTCCGTTCGGGACTCAGGGTTGCGCTGTTCGGCAAAGTGGAGTTGCGCAACGGCGTTCCTCAGCTTGTCGCTCCCGAGTTCGAAGTCCTTGAAGAAGACGAAGGGGAAGAGGAATTGCTTTCGATCATTCCCTTGTACCCGTCGACGGCTGGGCTGCATCAGAAGACTCTGCGGCGCATTGTGCGGACGGCGCTGGAGGAGTATCTTCCCCTCCTGGAAGAGTTTCTTCCCGCATCTTTGCAAGAACGGTACAACTTCCGCGGACTGACCGATGCGATACGAGAAATACACTACCCTACGTCGCGGGAAAATTGGAAGAGCGCCAGGCGGCGCCTTGTTTTCGACGAGTTCTTTCTTCTGCAGGCGGGACTTGCGCTGCGAAGAAACAGGGCGGAGAATCCCCTTGACCAGGCCCCCTCTCTTGTCCGGGGACATTTCGTCGAGGAGTGCTTGCGGCGTCTTCTTCCGTTTTCGCTCACCGAAGGACAGAAGAGCGCCATGGAAGACATCCTTTCGGATATGGAACGTACTGCGCCGATGAACCGCCTTCTCCAGGGAGATGTGGGGTCTGGTAAAACCGTAGTCGCGCTTATCGCATTGCTCGCCGCGCTCGACGGAGAGTGCCAGGGGGCTCTTCTGGCGCCGACGGAGATTCTTGCCCGCCAGCATCATCTCCGCCTTTCCCCGGTATTTTCCCGCCTCGGAGTTTCATGCGCATTGCTGACCGGCTCTCTCTCCGCCAAAGAAAAAAAAGAGGTGCACGCCGGGCTTGAATCCGGAGAAATTGCCGTTGCGATAGGAACGCACGCCCTCTTCTCGGAAGGAGTTTCCTTTGCGCGATTGGGCCTTGCCATCGTCGACGAGCAACATCGTTTCGGCGTTCTCCAGAAACATACATTCCGCGCCAAGGGAAGCGCGCCGCATGTGTTAACGATGACGGCGACGCCGATCCCGCGCACGCTGACGCTGACGGTTTATGGAGATCTTGCCGTGTCGGTGATCAACGGTATGCCGCCTGGAAGAAAGGGAGTGAAGACGAGCGCGGTTTCGCAGAAAAAGCTGCCCGCGGTTCTGCGTTTTTTACAAGAGCGATTCGACGCCGGCGAGCGGGCGTATTGGATATGCCCTCTCGTCGAGGAGAGCGACTCCGACCTGGCCGCGGCGACGGCGAGGTTCGAAGATCTCTCGGCTGAATTCGGATCCTACGGAGTCGGGCTGCTTCACGGAAGGCTCCCTCTTGCGGAGAAGGAGAAGGCGATGGAGGATTTTCGGAGCGGCGCCACGCGGCTTCTTGTTTCCACCACAGTTGTCGAGGTGGGGGTGGATGTTCCCGAGGCGACGGTAATGGTCGTGGAGGACGCGGTTCGCTTCGGTCTCTCGCAGCTCCATCAGCTGAGAGGAAGAATCGGCAGAGGGGACGCGGAGGGATTCTGCATTCTCGTGTGCACGCCGTCGACCCCCGAAAGCAGGCGGAGAATCGAGGCGTTCTGCTCCACGGAGGATGGTTTTGCCATTGCGGAGGCGGATCTGCGGCTTCGTGGCCCCGGGGAAGTCTGCGGTGTCCGGCAGTCCGGCGTGACGGATTTCCGTATTGCCGATCTCTTAAAGGATCAGGAGATCCTCCGGCTTGCGCGCGCAGAAGCGTTCTCTCTTGTCGAAGAAGATCCTGAGTTTGAGAAAACGCCGCTTCTGGCGCAGCGTGTATTCCATGTCCTCGGGAGGTCGTTGAACCTTGTCGAAACAGCCTGAAAGAAAAAAAGTATCCGGGGAAAGGAGTCCGGAAGCGTACCTGCAATCGCTGCTTTCAAGAGGCGTCTGGACGAAGGCCGTCGTTCTACGCAAGCTCCAAGGCAGGGGGATTCCGGAGGAAGAAGCCGAACTCCTCATCGGCAAGTACGAGGACGCCGGTTTTTTCGACGACGGGGCGTACGCGCTCCTTTTCGTGGAATCGCATCCGGAATGGGGTCTGTACAGACTTCGGGACGAACTGAGGAGAAGAGGCGTCCCGAAGGAGCAGATACTCAGGGCTCTTGAAGAAACGGATGAGGAGGAGAATGCGACTGCGCTCGCCGGAGAGTGGATCCGGATGGGAATAGATCGGAGAAAGATAGGCGAGAGACTGCTTCGGCGCGGGTTTTCGAGGAATGCATGCACAAATGCTCTTGAAAGGGCTTGTGAGGGGGAACTCTGACCTGTAAAATAAAGAGGTCATGGAAGAGAGTGCCTTCCATGACGTGAAATGCAAAGGCACCTTGAAAATATAATCGAGGAGTGATCATGATACTATGAACTTTTTTATTGCAATTGTGGCGCTCGTTGTAGGAGTCGCCGCTGGAATCGGGGCGGGGTTCCTGCTTTCCAAATCTTTCGGGATCAAGAACATCGAAAATGCAAAGGCGCAGGCCCGGGCGATTTTGCGGGAAGCCGCCGCAGCGGCCGAGCAGGGGAAACGCGAGAAACTCACCGAGGCGAAAGAAGAGATCTTCAAGCTTCGCCAGGAGATCGAACGCGAGGGTAAGGAACGCCGATCGGAACTTCAACGCGCCGAACGTCGTTTAGAACAGAAAGAGGAGAACCTGGACAAAAAACTGGACCGCGTTGCCCACCGGGAAGAGGAGTTGAAGGCAAAGCAGGAAGAGCTTGAAAACAGGATGCTCGAGCTCGACGAGATCAAAAAGAAACAGCTGGAACGCCTCGAAGAAATCGCCCGCATGACGAGCGAAGAGGCAAGAGAATTGCTTCTTCGTCAGACGGAGGAGGATGCGCAGCATTTCCTCGGTCTTCGTATCAAGGAACTCGAAGAGAAATCCAAGCGCGAGGCGGACAGAAAAGCGCGCGAGATCATCGTGACGGCGGTACAGCGCTGTGCGGTGGAGCACACATCGGAATCGGCGGTGAGCGTGGTGCATCTTCCCTCGGATGAGATGAAGGGAAGGATTATCGGCAGGGAGGGACGGAACATCCGTACCTTCGAAACCTTGGCGGGAGTGGACCTGATAGTCGACGATACACCGGAAGCCGTTACTCTGAGCAGCTTCGACCCTGTGCGCCGCGAGATCGCCAGACTGTCTCTGGAGCGTCTCGTGACCGATGGAAGAATACATCCGGCAAGGATTGAAGAGCTTATCGAGAAGGCCACCAAGGATGTGGAGAATCAGATTATGGAAGCCGGCGAGAGCGCGCTGCTGGAAACCGGCGTCAAAAATATGCACCCGGAGCTGGTACGAACTCTCGGTCAGCTCAAATTCCGGTTCAGCTACGGACAAAATGCGCTTCAGCACAGTCTTGAGGTGGCGTACGTGTCCGGAATGATCGCCGCTGAACTGGGCATTGACGAGGAAATCGCCCGTCGGGCCGGTCTGCTCCATGATCTGGGCAAGGCTGTGGACCACCAGGTTGAAGGTCCTCACGCCCTGATCGGCGCGGATCTTGCGCGACGGTTCAACGAAAGTCCCGAGGTTGTGAGCGCCATTGCTTCGCATCACGAAGACCAGGAAGCGAAGAGCATCTACGATGTCATCGTCGCCTCGGCGGACGCAGTAAGCGCATCCCGTCCGGGAGCGCGCCGAGAGAGCCTCGACGCCTATGTGAAACGCCTTGAAAAACTCGAGGAACTCGCGAAAACGTTCAACGGAGTCAGCAAGGCGTACGCGATCCAGGCCGGGCGCGAAGTCCGCGTGGTGGTGACCCCGAATATCTCCGACGATGCGATCGTGCACAAAATTGCGTACGATATCGCCCGAAAGATTGAAGAAGAAATGAAGTACCCCGGCCAGATAAAAGTTACAGCGACGAAGGAGACGCGCGCCACGGAGTACGCGAAGTAACCGAAATGAAGATTCTTTTTATCGGCGATATCATGGGAAGCCCGGGAAGGAAGGCTGTCGCGGCCTTTCTCCCGCAGCTGACGGAGCGCGAGGGAGGGTTTGATTTCGTCCTCGCCAACTGCGAGAATGCCGCCGCGGGGAAAGGCATAACCCAGAAAATAGTCAACGAGCTGTTTGCGATGGGGATCTCCGGAATGACTTCGGGCAACCATATCTGGGACAAGAGCGAAGGCGTCCCTGTGCTGGCCGCGGAGTCGAGAATCGTCCGTCCGGCGAACTATCCTGACGCCTGTCCTGGCCAGGGGTGGATGCTCCTTGAGAACGGAGCGCATCGCCTGATTGTGGCGAACCTGCAGGGGCGTGTCTTTATGCCCCCTCTCGACTGCCCGTTCCGAAAAGCGGATGAACTTGTGACCATTGCGGGTGATGTCCCGCTCGTGATCGATTTTCACGCGGAAGCGACCTCGGAGAAAAAAGCCCTCGGATACTATCTGGATGGGAGAGCGGCGGCTCTGCTGGGAACGCATACGCACGTCCAGACCGCCGACGAGGAGATCCTTCCGCAGGGGACGGCCTACATTTCGGATGCCGGTATGACGGGCGGGCACAGGAGCTCCATCGGGATGAAACTCGAAGGCGTTCTTCCCAGATACCTGACGGGGATGCCTTCCAAGTTTGAAGTTTGCGGGGACGGTCTTGCATTCAACGGGGTCGTAGTGACCCTGGACGATGAAACCGGAAGGGCGGTCGGCATTTCGAGAGTCAACGAAAGACTGTCGCACTGAAAATAACCGAAAACAAAGACGAAAGAGGGAGGCCTTTAAGGCCTCCCTCTTTCGTCTTTGTTTTCGGGACTTGTTCTCCCGGAATTGGAATCACATCAGCAAATTCTCGGGAGCAGCTCGCCGAACGGCATGTCGACAAGGCGCTCGCCTCCTATGGAGGTTTTCATGGAGACCATCCCCCTCGGTTCGCCGCGGAAAACGCTCCCGATGATCGCCGCATCGCCGCAGAGAGGGGATTTTCGAAGCGTGTCGAGAACTTCCCGGGCGGAGGCCGAGGAGACGGCAAGGGCGACGCACCCTTCGCACGCCATGTACAGCGGATCGAATCCCAGCACGTCGCACAGAGAGCGCACCGTTTCCTCGACTGGAATAGATGATTCGTCCAGTGAGATGTGGAGATTCGCCGATTCCGCCCATTCGCAGAGAACGGTTCCCAGCCCTCCCCGGGTGCAGTCCCGCATGCAGCGAAGGCCTTCGAACGGCAAGATATTTTTGACGACGGGCCAGAGCGGAGCGCAGTCGCTTTCGAGTCCGTCGACGGAAAGGTTGAACCTGGCTGCGGCAATCGCGGCGCCGTGGCGCCCGATGGAGGTCGAAACGATCAGCGCATCCCCCTCCTGAATATTCGACATGCCGAGAGGATGGGCCGTATGCACTTTCCCGAAAGCGCTCCCCGAAAAGTAGACGCCGTCCACGGCCCCGGAAGGAACGACTTTGGTATCGCCCGCTGCAAGGGTCATCCCGAGGGATTCGCAGGTAGCGGCCGCGCTCTCCATGTATTCCGCAAGCTCCCCGGCGGGAAACCCCTCTTCGATAATCAGTCCGATTCCCAGAAAATCAGGTGAAGCTCCCCGGACGGCAAGGTCGTTCGCACAGCCGCAGACGCAGAGATGCCCGATATCCCCGCCGGGAAACTTCCGGGGGGAGACCGTGAACCCGTCGACCGTCATGGCATAGCCTCCCCGCAGAAGTGCCGCGTCCTCCAATTCCGGCCCGATATTCCGTTTCCGGAAACCTTCAAGCAGGGCTTCCACAAGTTCGTGGCTCTGCCTTCCCCCGCTTCCGTGTCCAAGTGTCACTGAATTCATCGTTCGCCTCCGTTCGCTCTTTGATAACGAAAGTACGCGCCGCACGTTCCCTCTCCGGAAACCATGCAGGGGCCGACAGGAGAAACGGGGGTGCAGACTGTCCTGAAGAGGGGGCACTCGGTAGGAGCGATCCTCCCCGTAAGCACTTCGCCGCACCGGCAGCCTGCCGGAGCCTCGCCGGGCGTACAGGAGAGCTCGAAGCGTTTTTCGGCGTCGAAACGAGAAAAGCCGTCCCGAAGTGCAAGACCGGAATCCGGGAGAACGCCGAGTCCTCTCCATGATGCGTCCTTGCTGATAAAAACACTCTCCATGAGTTCCCGCGCTTTTGTGTTCCCTTCGGGGCGTACCGCCTGTCCATAAACCGAGCGGAGAGCCGCCTCCCCCTTTCTCTTCTGGAGGGCGATCGTGACGAGGCCGAGCATGATCTGTTCAGGATCGAAGCCCGCGATAACTGCGGGAATACCATGCAGATCCGACAAAAAACGGAACGGTTCGTGCCCGAGGATGACGCTGACATGCCCCGGAAGAAGAAAACCGGAGAGCGCAAGGGAGGGATCGGCCGAGAGCGCCTTGAGAGCGGGAGGCGTTCGCTTGTGAAAAGAAAGAACCGAAAGATTCGCGATGTTCCGCACCGAGGCTTCAAGCACAAGCGCGGCAGTCGCCGGAGCAGTGGTTTCGAAGCCGACAGCGAGAAAGACCACTTCTTTTCGAGGTTCCTTTTCTGCGATCGTAAGAACGTCCGAGGCGCTCGTCACCAATCGCGCGTCGAAACCGGCGCTTCGTTTCGACGCAAGAGACCCCGTTTTTCCGGGGACGCGGAACATATCGCCGTATGCGGCGACGACGGCGCCCGTCTCCAAAAGAGAAAGCGCACAGTCGATTTCTCCTTGATCCGTCACGCAAACGGGGCATCCCGGCCCCGATACAAGACGGAGCTGCGGAGGCAGCAGACTACGAATTCCGGACCGGAAGATGGACACCGTATGTGTGCCGCAGACCTCCATCACCGAGATCGGTGCGGCGACGAGAGCCTTCAGCGCCTCCGATGCCGCGGCCACGTTAGACGTCATCGTGCGTCGAGGTATCCCGGAGAGTCGCTCCGGCGAAACTCCGGACCTCCTCCCAAAGTACGAGCAACTCTTCCGAATCCGAGGGAGAAAGCTTTTCTATCGCAAACCCGGCGTGAACAAGCACGGTATCGCCGGGGGAGAGAGAGTCTACGAGATCGGTTCGTATCTCCGTCCGGACGGCTCCAGCTAGAGCAACCGCTTTTTTCCCGTCCCGAATTTCCTGAACTACGTGGGGAATAGCAAGACACATGGTGATCACTCCTTTTCCAACTCTATTGTACTCCATAAAAAGGAAAAACACCGCACCCCACTTGGAAGAATCCTGATCTGGTGTATAATACAATGCGATTATTATATATTGTGAATATCCTTGAAGATGGGGGGTGGGTATAAAAACGGGTGTACCACTGTTTCCGGTAGGCAACTCGGCTCAAATCGAAAATGAAGGAGGGGTATGGGTATAATGACACAGGATGTGCAGAGAGAGCAATGGGGTAGCAAGATAGGGTTTATTCTGGCGGCCGCCGGTTCGGCAGTAGGGCTCGGCAATATCTGGCGCTTCCCGTACATAACGGGACAGAACGGCGGAGCGGCTTTTGTTCTTATCTATCTTGCGCTTGTGTTTGTCATCGGTTTCTCCGTGATGCTCGCGGAGATGGTCATCGGCAGAAAAGCCCAGCTGAACGCCGTCGGTTCGTTCCAGAAACTGGCAGGAGGTCTGTGGCCTCTCATCGGTTGGATGGGAGTCGCCGCAGGATTTATCATTCTTTCCTTCTATGCGGTCATCGGCGGCTGGACGATCAAGTACTTCATCCATTCCTTCACCGGGCTTATGGCGGATGCCGCAGCCGGGAAGGCCGGAGATGTTTTCGGCGGGTTCGTCACGAACACGATGCAGGTGATCCTCTACCAGGCGGGCTTCATGCTGGTCACGATTTGGGTTGTCTACAAGGGAGTCGGCGAAGGAATAGAGAAATACTGCAAGATCCTTATGCCCGCGCTTTTCCTTATCCTGTTGATCCTCATCGGCCGTTCCGTGACTCTCGAAGGCGCCGCAAAGGGTCTTGAGTTCTACCTGAAGCCCGATTTCTCCAAGATCACCGGGGCTACTATTTCGGCCGCGCTCGGGCAGGCGTTCTTTTCGCTCTCCCTCGGCATGGGATGCATGATCACCTACGGAAGCTACGTCGATAGAAAGACGACTCTTCCCGGCTCAGCCATCCAAGTGTGTTTCCTCGATACCATGGTGGCGGTTCTCGCGGGTCTTGCGATCTTCCCGGCGGTCTTCGCATTCGGCGTGGACGCCGGCGCCGGCCCGGGATTGACGTTCGTCACGCTGCCATCGGTTTTCGCGAAGATGCCCGGCGCCATGATATGGTCGGCGCTTTTCTTCCTGCTCCTCTTCATCGCGGCGCTGACTTCCGCCATATCCCTTTTGGAAGTCGTCTCGGCCTACTTCATCGACAAGGGCTGGAGCAGACCTCAGGCCGCCTTCATCATGGGCCTGCTTATCTTCGCTCTTGGAATTCCTTCCGCGATGTCCTTGACGGGAGCCCCCAAGATCGCGGGAAAAGACTTCCTGGACGCGATGGACTTCATCTCCTCGAATGTTCTGCTTCCTCTGGGCGGCGTTTTCATCTCGCTCTTTGTGGGATGGTTCTGGACCGCGGAGGCGGAAAGAGAAGTCAACAACGACGGCGAGCTTTCATTCAGCCTTATGGGCATGTGGATCTGGGTTTGCCGTGTTATTGCCCCCGCTGCGATTCTGTACATCTTCTACACCGGTTTGAAGTGGTAACGACTCTCTGAAACGCAAACAGAAGCGAGCTTCGCTTCGTGCTTTGTTTCAGGAAACAGGAAAATGCCGGAATCCAAAGAGATTCCGGCATTTTTTTCTTTTTCGCTCCGTCTTTCACAAAAAAGGCTTGACGGCTTTTTTTCATTGTGTAAAATAAAGAGAGCTTCCGGATGAACGCCGCAAGAGAGACTTTCCAACGTCAGCGGGAAGCGCCGAAGGGGCAATACCTTGGAACAAGGTGGAAACTCTCAGGCGAAAGGATTGCGGCCGGACGGGTCTCTGAACAAAATAGCTCCCCCATATGCGGTTCTCTCTTCCCTTTGGGGCTATGCGACAGAGAATGTCTACCCTGTACTCTACTTTCGAGGAGGCAGTCGGATGTTCTGTCGCAAAATGCTTGTTACGAACAACCCCCTTTTACACGAACATGTTTCCTCCTGCGATTTCGTCGAAGGGAATTCCCTTGATGTCCTTGTGCGAACAAGGAACTTCATCCATGAAGGATGGGCGCTGCTCTCCCACCCCCTTTACGGGAATCTCCGTCCGCATCAGCATCCGTACAGGTCAATCCTGATGGAAAGGCCTCAGGGCGCCTCATCCGGCGCCGACCTTCTTTCCGTCGAGTATATAGAAAATGCCATCGCTATTTATTCTTCGCAGTCGTCTCGTATTCTCTCGGCCGAGGGGATACCCGATTCCGTGCGCCAGGATTTCGCCTTCATCGACGCCGAACTGATGAAGGAGAGTCTTTCCCGATACCGTATGTTCATTCGGGAAGTTTCGGTGAATTGAATCTCTAAAGGAGGTGAAGAGAAATGGTTGAATTGACGAAGGAGAATTTCGACGTCGAAGTCAAAGAGAGCGCGCTTCCAGTGCTCGTCGACTTTTGGGGGCCGAAGTGCGGGCCGTGCATGGCCCTGCTTCCCAACGTCCATACCATGGCGGACGAATATGAGGGCAAGGTGAAATTCTGCTCGGTGGACGTTTCGGAGAATCGCCGGGTGGCGATCGCGAACAAGGTCATGGGGCTCCCGACCTTCCTGTTCTGGAAGAACGGGACGGAAGTTGCCCGCATCAGCGGCGGCGATGTGACGTTGGAGAAGATCAAGGAGAACGTCGAGGCTCTTTTGAAATAGCCTTCGACGCCTGTAAAAGGGGGGAGACAAACAGCCATGAAACTTGAGCTGCATAAGGTAAAAATAAACACGCTTGCTTGGGGCGACAAGACCTTCGCCAAAGGCGGAGTATTGACGGTGAACAAGAAGGAGCTTCTCTCCGTTCTTTCCGGGGACGAGCGCCTTGCGAAAGTGGACGTCGATTTCGCGCTTCCCGGCGACAGCGTCCGCATCCTTCCCGTGAAGGACGTTGTGGAGCCTCGATTCAAGATCGAAGGCCCCGGCGGAATTTTCCCGGGCATGGTCTCCGATGTAGATTCCGTGGGCGAGGGCAAGACGATCGTCCTCTCCGGAGCGGCTGTTGTGACTACTGGTAAGATCGTCCGTTTTCAGGAAGGCATCATCGATATGAAGGGGCCCGGATCGGAGTTTACCCCGTATTCGCAGACCTGCAACATCGTGATCATTCTTGAGAACGTCGAGGGGATCGAGAAGCACGACTACGAGACGGCATGCAGAATGGCCGGTTTGAAGACCGCCGCGTATCTTGCCGAGAAGTGCCTCGGCGCTTCCGTCGACGAAGTCGAAACCTATGAAACGCCCTCGCTGAAGGACGCAATGCACGCGCATCCGGGACTTCCGAAGGTCGCGTATCTGTATATGCTCCAGTCGCAGGGGTTGCTTCACGACACGTATCTCTACGGCGTGGATGTGAAGAAAATTCTTCCCACGTTCCTCAACCCGACGGAGGTCATGGACGGCGCCATCGTCTCCGGAAACTGCGTTTCCGCATGCGACAAGAACAATACCTACGTACACCAGAACAACCCGATCATCCACAACATGTTCAAACGCCACGGCAAGGACTTCAACTTCCTCGGCTGCATCGTCACCAACGAAAACGTCACTCTCGCCGACAAGAAGAGGAGCTCTTCCTATTCGATCAAGCTGGCGAAAACGCTCGGCGTGGACGGGCTGCTCATCTCCGAGGAAGGCTTCGGCAACCCCGACGCCGACCTCATCATGAACTGCTGGAAGGCGGAGCGCGCCGGAATCAAGACGACGTTGCTCACCGACGAGTACGCCGGACAGGACGGCGCAAGCCAGTCGCTTGCCGACTCCTGCCCCGAGGGAGATGCGTGCGTGACTGCCGGAAACGCCAACGAGGTGATTGTGCTGCCTCCTATGGAAAAGGTCATCGGCGTTCCCGAAGAGGCGAACGTCATCGCCGGAGGCTGGCAGGGCTCTCTCGCCGCCGACGGGACAATCACCGTGGAACTCCAGGCGATACTTGGTTCCACGAGCGAGCTTGGTTTCACGAAGCTTGGCGCGTACACCATCTGATGTGACAGAACCGGCAATTCGGTTCAATGTCTTTTCAACAAGGAGGTGCAAGAACATGGGAAAACTGGCAGGCAAAAAAGTGCTTCTCCTCGGTGAACGCGACGGCGTTCCCGGTCCTGCAATGGAAACATGTTTGAAGAACAGCGGCGCCGATATCGTCTTCTCCGTTACCGAATGCTTCGTCTGAACCGCCGCAGGAGCCATGGATCTGCAGAATCAACAGCGCATCAAGGATGCTGTTGAAAAGTACGGCCCGGAAAACGTGGTCGTCGTTTTGGGATCGTCCGATGCCGAAGGCGCGGAAATCTACGCCGAAACGGTGAGCAACGGAGATCCGACGTATGCAGGTCCCTTGGCCGGAGTCCAGTCTGGACTCGCTGTATATCATGTCTTTGAACAGGAGATTCGGGACGAGTGCGATGAAAGCGCCTGGGAAGAGCAGATCAGCATGATGGAAATGGTGCTGGATCCCGAAAAATTGTCCGAGGCCGTCAGCGGCATTCGCGGACAGTTCAGTAAATACACCCTGTAGGAGGGGAGGTCGTCATCGTGACTTACCGAATCATACACTATATAAATCAGTTTTACGCCGGAATCGGCGGCGAAGAGAAAGCCGACATAACGCCGGAGATCCGCGAAGGTATTGTGGGTCCAGGCCAGGCTCTGAAAGCCGCTCTCGGCGCCGAAGCCGATATCGTGGCCACCGTCATCTGCGGCGACTCGTATTTCGCCTCGAATATGGAGAAGGCGAGCGAGGAAATCCTCGGCATGATGAGCAAGTACAAGCCCGACGCGGTCGTCGCCGGTCCCGCGTTCAACGCCGGACGGTACGGCACTGCGTGCGGCGCTCTCGGCGAGGCCGTGGCCAAGAAGCTTGGTATTCCTGTGGTCTCCGGTATGTACCCGGAGAACCCGGGCGTCGAAATGTACAAAAAGAGCTTCTACATCGTGGAGACACCGGACAGCGCCGCCGGCATGCGGAAGGCTGTTCCCGCAATGGCGAAGCTCGTCCTGAAGCTGCTCAAGGGCGAGAAGCTCGGCACGCCGTCGGAGGAAGGCTACATCGAGCGCGGCGTCAGAAAGAACAAGTTTTATGAAAAGCTGGCCGCCGAGCGCGCCGTCGATATGTTCACCGCGAAGCTCAAGGGTGAACCGTTCGTTACGGAGTACCCGATGCCCGTCTTCGACCGCGTTGCGCCCAATCCCGCGATCAAAAACATGAAGGACGCGGTCATAGCGCTTGTCACTTCCGGCGGTATCTGCCCGAAAGGGAACCCCGATCATATCGAAGCCTCCAGCGCGAGCAAATTCGGCGAGTACGACATCTCGGGCGTTATGGACCTTACGTGCGATTCCTTCTGCACCGCGCACGGCGGATACGACGCGACGTACGCCGACCAGGACGCGGACAGGGTGCTTCCGGTAGACGTTCTTCGCGATATGGAGAAAGAGGGCGTCTTCAAGAAGCTGCACAATAAGTTCTATACCACCGTCGGCAATGGAACGGCCGTGGCCAGCTCGAAGCGTTTCGCCGAAGAAATCGCTAAAAGACTGATCGCGGACGGAGTGACCGCCGTTATCCTCACCTCCACCTGAGGCACATGCACTCGTTGCGGTGCAACGATGGTGAAGGAAATCGAACGCGCAGGCCTTCCCGTGGTGCACATCTGCACCATAGTCCCCATCTCCCTCACGGTGGGAGCGAACAGAATCATCCCCGCAGTCGCAATACCCTATCCTCTCGGCGACCCCTCGAGGACAATGACTGAAGAAAAAGAGATTCGGCGCCATCTTGTGGAAAAGGCACTCAAGGCGCTGCAGACGGAGATTACGGAGCAGACGGTCTTCAACGACTGATTCCGTTGCGTATACTGCCGGAACCGGGGGATTCCCCGGTTCCGGCAGTGCGAGAAAAGCACAAGGAGGTTGGAACGTCATGGCCACCGTAGGAATCAAAGGATATACCTACTGCCTGAATCATGCTCCCGAAACTGGATATCATTATGGAAACACCCCTCATATCGAACGAGAGACAAAGGGAGAGACCGAGTTTCTTAAGGAATTGCCGTCGTTTCTGCAGAGTTTTGACGATGCCAGGGATTACGCTCCCAACCAGGCGTACATCGGTGGTATTTCTCTCGAGACGCTGGAACAGACCCCGCAGCCCTGGTACGTGAACCGGTTGGCCGGTTCGAACCGGTACGGCGCTTATGGAGAAATCATGCCTGAGGATGAGTTCCTCGGCCTAATGGATATATGCGATGTGTTCGATATCATTTGGCTTGAAAAGGAATTTGCGGCTTCAGTTCGGGAGAAGTTGGCCGTAAGCC
>LVBO01000136.1 GCA_001604435.1 Synergistales bacterium Syner_01 | reverse complement strand
TCTTCGAGAAGAATCTGCCGCTCTACTGCCTTCTTGTCGGCTCATCGATCGCCGTGGAGGAGAGCGCCCTGGAGATTCGCTTTCCCGAGGACGCCGGATACTGCTTCACGGTGCTTTCTTCCGAGAGAAACTGCCACATCCTCGCATCCGAGGCGAAGAAGCTGCTCGGGCCGGAGACGGAGCTCTTTCTTCTTTGGAGGAACGAGCGCCGTCCGTGTTCCGGAAACGGCGGAACGAACACTGATGAAAACGTTCCTTCCTGGAGCGAACCGGTCGCTCCTCAGTATCTTTTTAAACCGCCCGAGGACCTTCAGGAGAGAGAAAACGAGCGCGCCTTCTCCGGAGCCGGCACGGGGGAGGGAGTCGCTCCCCCGCGTTCGCCCGGAACCGCGGCGGCGAAGGAAGCGGGACTTCCCTTCGAGGGGCTGGTCAACGAAGTGCTCAAATGGTCCGAGGGAGAGGTCATCCTGGTAAAGCGGGAGGAACATGAAGAGGAACCGCCTCCTGCGGGAGAGACGGAACAGATATGAAACGGGGAATTCCAAGACTATGACCAGACAGTTTGTTCATTTGCACGTTCATACGGAGTACAGCCTTCTCGACGGCGCAATCCGGTGCGGCGATCTTGCCGCCAAGGCCGTCGAGTTCGGCATGCCCGCCGTGGCGATGACTGACCATGGGGCGATGTACGGAACCGTCGAGTTCTACGACAAGTGCACGGCGGCCGGAGTCAAGCCGATCATAGGGTGCGAGGTCTACGTCGATCCCGACGGGCACACCTCGAGGGAGAAGCGCGGCAAGAACCACCACCTGATCCTCCTGGCCGAAAACAACGAGGGGTACCGAAACCTCGTCAAACTCTGTTCCATCGCCTACACCGACGGCTTTTACAGCAAGCCGCGGATAGACCACGCCCTGCTGGCGCAGTACAAAAACGGGCTGATCGTTTCGTCCGCCTGCCTCGCCGGGGAGATCCCGTCGCTGATTCTCGAGGGGCGCGAACAGGAGGCCCTGGAGCGCGCCTTTCTTTATAGGGACATCGTGGGGAAGGAGAACTTCTTCCTTGAGGTCATGTACAACGCCATCCCCGAACAGGCTGTCGCGAACAAGGCCCTGATCAGGATGGCGAGGGAGCACGGCTTCCCGCTCATCGCGACCAACGACGCGCACTACCTGCTGAAAGAGGATTACGACTGGCACGAGATCCTGCTCTGCGTCCAGACGAAGAGCAACCTCGACGACGAAAACAGGATGTCGTTCTCCAGCAACGACTTCTACCTCCGGTCTCCCGAGGAGATGGACTCCATCTTCGGCGCGGAGCTCCCCGACGCGCTCGACAACACGGTCGCCATCGCCGAACGCTGCAACGTGACCCTTCCCCTGGGAGAACGCGACTACAAGCTCCCGCGCCTCGATCTTCCCGAGGGAGAAACGCTCGAGTCGAATCTTGGAAAAGAGGCGATCGTCGGCCTGAGCGAACGCGTGGGCGACCCTGTACCGGAGGAGTACCGTGAACGTCTCGATTTCGAGATCGGCGTGATCAACTCGATGGGATTCGCGGGGTATTTCCTGATCGTCGCGGGCATCATCAAGGCCGCGAAGAAGCGCAGAATTCCGATAGGCCCCGGACGAGGCTCCGCCGCAGGCTCGCTCGTCGCCTGGAGCCTCAAGATCACCGAGCTCGACCCGATCAAGTACAACCTGCTCTTCGAGCGGTTCCTCAACCCCGAGCGCATCAGCATGCCCGATATCGATACGGACGTCTCCGACAAGGGACGCGACGAACTGCTCCATTACATCACCGAGAAGTACGGGCACGACAAGGTGTCGCAGATCGTCACGTTCGGGCGCCTCAAGAGCAGGGCGGCGGTGACCGACGTCGGCAGAGTGCTCGGCATGCCCGTGCGTGACGTCGTCGCCATCACGCGGCTCATTCCTCCGATGGGAATCCATTCCATCGGAGAAGCCGTGGAGCAGGTTCCCGAACTCGCGGAGATGAAAAAGAGCAACCCGATGGTGGCGCGCGTGCTCGACGTCGCCTCCAACATAGAAGGGCTAGCACGCCACTGCTCGCAGCATGCGGCAGGCGTGGTGATCACTCCCGTCCCGGTGACCGATCTCGTCCCAGTACGCCGCATAGGCCAGGACCAGATCGTCACGCAGTTCCCGATGGAGCCCATCGAGAAGCTCGGGCTCGTCAAAATGGACTTTCTTGGACTCCGGACGCTCTCCGTTATCGAGGAGGCGCTGCAGAACATCTCGCTGGGAGGAAAGCCGCTTCCGGACATGGAGCGTATCCCGCTCGACGACAGGAAAACCTACGAGATGCTGCAGAAGGCCGACACGCTGGGAGTCTTCCAGCTTGAATCGACCGGAATGCGCCAGCTGCTCAAGAAGCTTCAGGTGGACTGTTTCGAGGACCTTATCGCCGTGCTCGCCATGTACCGTCCCGGACCCCTCGGCAGCGGAATGGTGGACCAGTACATCGAGTGCAAGCACGGACGCGCTACGGTGAAGTACCTTCATCCGCTTCTTGAAGGCGTGCTGCGCGAGACCTACGGCGTCGTTCTCTACCAGGAGCAGGTAATGCAGTGCGCCGCCATACTCGCCGGCTACTCTCTCGGCGAGGCCGATCTTCTCCGGCGCGCCATGGGCAAGAAGAAGGCGGACGTCATGGAGCAGCAGCGGGCCAAGTTCGTCGAAGGGTGTACGCAGAGGAATATCGATGAAAAATCGGCACAGGAGATCTTCGACATCATTCAGGAGTTCGCCGGATACGGCTTCAACAAGTCGCACAGCGCGGCCTATGCCCTGATCACCTATCAGACCGCCTGGCTCAAGGCGAACTACCGTCCCGAGTTCATGGCCGCCTACCTCTCCAGTCAGATCGGTTCCAAGAAGGAAGACCTGGCCGCGTATGTCAGGGAGGTCCGGAACTCGGGAATCGACGTCCTTCCGCCGGATGTCAACTCCTCCATGGCCAGCTTCACGCCGGTCGGCGAGGTTGTCCGGTTCGGTCTGGGGGCGGTCGCGAAGGCGGGACACACGGCCGTCGAGGCGATTCTGGCCGCGCGGAACACGGGAGCCCCCTTTCTCTCGATGTGGGATTTCCTCTGCCGGGTCGACCTGCGCGTCGTCAACAAGGCCGTCGTCGAGAACCTTGTCCGGGCGGGAGCCTTCGACAATCTCGAGAGCAACCGCCGCAAGCTCCTTGAAGGGTTGCCGGAGCTGATCTCGGCGGCCCAGAAGAAGTGTGCGAACAGCAATCAGTGTTCGCTCTTCGAGTCGCTTCCCGAAGAGGACGCCGTCGGACCCGATCTCCCGGACGTCCCCGATTTCACGTTGCTCGAACGACTCGAATCGGAGAAAGACGCAGTGGGATTGTATATCTCGGGCCATCCGTTCGAGCAGTACGAGAAGAAGGTGCGCATGCTCTCTAACTGCACCATCGCCGAGGTGCGTTCCTGGCGGAGCAAGCGCATCCCCCCCCTTGTCGGCGGCCTCGTTCTCTCGGTGAAGGAGCGGACCACCAAGAACGGAGACCCGATGGGGATCGTCG
>LVBO01000637.1 GCA_001604435.1 Synergistales bacterium Syner_01 | reverse complement strand
CTTCGAAGGCCCATTCAAAACCGTAGATGTTTCGCCACGCCCAGAGGCTCCCGAAAGAATACCACGCGGATTTCCGCGGAGACTGCGAGAAGAGCTGTCTGTATTCATCCGCTCTCTCCAGGGAGATCGATGAAAAAGAAAACGGCATGAAAACATCTTCCTTTCACTGCTACGCCGAAGAATTCCGGAGATACGCCGGAACCCTTTTTCAGACATCGCGTATTGTACCATATTGAAACGGGGCGGACCCCCGCTTCTTCTGAAAAGGGGGTCCGCCGCAGTTCTTTTCAGTAAAAATGCCGATGGGGGGAATACCTACCCCAGACCCAGCATTCTCCCGCCCTGATAGACCAGTACCGCGCCGCCGTAGCCCATCAGCGTCGTATAGGCAATCATGAAAAACGTCCATGCCCAGCTCCCGGTCTCTCTGCGGAAGGCGGCCACCGCGGCCACGCACGGAACGTACAGGAGCGTCATCACCAGGAAAGCATACGCGGAGAGCGGCGTGAACAGAGCGGGCAGCGCCGCTGCAAGCCCCGCCTCCCCGGCCCCGAGAAGCGCCCCCAGCGTTCCGACGACGACCTCTTTCGCGAGAAAACCGAAGAAGAGCGCCACCGCGGCCTGCCAGAAACCGAAGCCCGCAGGAGCGAAAATCGGCGCGAGCATTTGGCCGATACGCCCGACGATGCTTTCGGAGGAGCCGTACTCCACGCCCCACGGAAAACTTGCGAGAGCCCATACGGCGATCACTGAAAGCAGGATGAACGTTCCCGCCTTCTGGAGAAAGAGAAAACCCCGCTCCCATGCGTGGCGCAACACCATGGAAACCGAGGGAACATGGTATGGGGGGAGCTCCATGACCAGCTGCGACGACTCGCCTTTAAAGAGCGTGCTTCCCAGAACTTTGGCCGCGACCACCGCCACGACGATTCCGAGGACATACAGCGAAAAGACCGCCGTCCCGGCATGCGCTCCGAAGAAAATTCCGGAAAAGAGCACGAAGACCGGAAGACGGGCCGAACAGCTCATAAAAGGCAGCACGAGCAGCGTGATCATTCTGTCCCTGGGCTGTTCAAGAATACGTGTCGCCATCATCGAAGGCACATTGCACCCGAAGCCCATGAGCATGGGGATGAAACTCTTTCCGTGGAGCCCCATAAGATGCATGACTCTGTCCATCACAAACGCCCCCCGCGCCATATACCCCGAATCCTCCAGCAAAGCGATGAACGCGAAGAGGATGAAGATATGGGGAAAGAAAACGACGACCGAGCCAACGCCTCCGATGAGTCCGTCCTGGACGAAAGAGGAGAGAACTTCCGAAAATCCCGCTCCGGCGAGAAGTTCGCCCGTCCATTCTCCGAAGGATTCGAACACGCCTTCCAGGAGTTCCACCAACGGGTCGCCCAAGGCGTAGGTCATCCGGAATACCGCCCATGTGACCAGAAAGAAAAGCGGCAACCCCAGAGATCGCGAAGTCACCACGCGGTCGATGCGGTCCGAAAGCGTCAGGCGCGCTTTCAGCGAGAGGTCGCGTTTCACGGACTCCGCCGTCACCCCCGAGACAAAACCCCAGCGCCTTTCAATCACGGCGGTTTGAAGGTCGTACCCCAGTTCTTCCTCGACTTTTCGCCCCTTCTCGGCAAGAAGCCCGTCCATACCATTCCGGAC
>LVBO01000636.1 GCA_001604435.1 Synergistales bacterium Syner_01 | reverse complement strand
CCTCCCCCTCGCGTCCGGGTACGCCCCGGCCTTCGCCAGCTCGCTCACGATCTCCGGATTCAAGTTGTTCGCTGCGGCCCACATCAGCACCGTGACGCCGTTCTTGTCCCTGGCGTTCGGGTCCGCCCCGTTCCGCAGCAGCTCGCGGAGAACCGACGCGTTGGTGTTGAAACGCGCCGCGGCCATGAGCGGCGTCTCCTGCTCGCCGCCGCGTGCGTTCGCATCCGCACCGAAACGCAAAAATTCACGGACGATCTCCGGAGCGGAAGCGTACGCCGCCGCCCGCATCAAGGGTGTCCACCCGTCCACGCTCCGCGCGTTCGGATCCGCGCCGCTGCTGCGCAACACCCTGAGAATCTCCGGGTTCGGGTTATTCGCCGCCGCGAACATGAACGCGCTCCAGCCGCTTCTGTTCTTCGCATCCTTTTCGGCGCCCGCCTTCAGCAAGAGCGACGCGATCTCAGGATTTTCGTTGTTCCCCGCGGCGAAGAGCAGCGGCGTCACGCCGTCCCTGCTTCTGGCGTTCACCTCCGCGCCCCGTTGCAGCAGCAGCGCCGAAACTTGAGGTTCCTCGTTCCGGGCCGCCGCCCACATGAGCGGCGTCAGTCCGGCGAAGTCCCGCTCGTTCGGCGACGCTCCCACGTTCAGCAGTGCCGCTGCCGCAAGCGGATCAGGATTGTTCGCGGCCGCGAACATCAGCGGCGTCACGCCTTCGCTGTTCCGTTCGCCGATATCCGCACCGTCGTCGATGGCCATTCGTATCTGCGCGACCGTTCCCGAGGCGCACAGCTCCGGAAACGGAACGCGCTCCAACGACCAGAGCAGCGACGGGAACAAACAGAACACGCACACGCATATTGCAATAACCGCGCAGACTCTTCCCCGCATCGGGACTCCCTCCTTGTACGACGCTTCACGAACATGATAGCACATCGCCTGAACTGCGCTTGAACCGCCCGGAAAGGGAAAGGGCCGGACACCCGTACATACGGCCCCGGCCCTTCTTCGCGGAATACACAACTGTTTCCGAAGCGCTGCAAAGAAAACGCGCGCTACGCCGCCTTCATGCGCCACCCTGCGGACCGCTGCTGCAAGGTCCACAAACGGGCGTAGAGTCCACCTCGGGCAAGAAGCTCCCGATGCGTCCCCTCCTCCGCGATCCCTCCGCCGTCGAGGACGAGAATCTTGTCGGCGTGCATGACGGTTTTCAGGCGGTGCGCGATCATGATCACCGTTCTGTTGCCCACC
>LVBO01000135.1 GCA_001604435.1 Synergistales bacterium Syner_01 | reverse complement strand
GAGGTGTACCGCAAAGTCTTGGAGACGATGCCCGAGGTCTCCAGAACGACGGTGTACAACACGATCCGCGAGATGCTCAGCCTCGGCGAGGTCGCGGAGGTACAGGATCTGAGCGACGGCGGGATTCGGTATGACACCACGGGCGAGCCCCATCATCACTTCTTCTGCGTTCGGTGCAGGGCGCTCGTCGATGTGAATCTTGATCTTCCGCCGATTGCGGAGTCCTCGACGGAGCTTTCCGACTGCGTCATCATCAAGCAGCAGCTGACGCTGTACGGCTTGTGTCCGGCCTGCCGGGCGCTGCAGAGTCAAGAAGAGGCGCTTGAACAGAAGGAAGCGGTCGTTGGAAGATAAGCGAACACTAAAGAAGCCCCCGAAAATCCGGGGGCTTCTTCGTGGTATTTTTCGGGCGTCGATTATTTCTTGACGACGAGCCCGCTCTGCTCCGCGGCGACCTTGAAGCGGCCCACGGAGCGCTGCATCTCCTCCGACAGGCGCACCAAATCCCCCGCCGTCGACGCGATGCTCTCCGTCATGCGCCCCTGCTCGTCCATCGAGCGGTTGATGCTCTCCACCTGCTCGGCGATCTCCGAGCCCGAACGCGCCACGTGATCCATCCCCGCGGTCATCTCCTCCGCGCTCGCCGACTGCTCTTCCATCGTCGCCGCGATCGACTGCACGTTCTCCGTGATCGACGCCACCTTCACCACCACGTCGTCGATCACCGTCTTCGTCTCCTTCGCACGCACGACGAGCTGTTTGATCTGCTCCGCGCTTCCCTTCTGGTCCTTCATCGCGTTCTCGGTCTTCCCCGAGATCTCCCCGATCACCCGGCCCACCTCGCCGGCGGCCCGGTTCGACTCCTCGGCGAGCTTCCTGACCTCCTCGGCGACGACCGCGAAACCGCGTCCCGCCTCTCCGGCACGCGCGGCCTCGATCGCCGCGTTCAGCGCCAGCAGGTTCGTCTGGTCCGCGATCTGCGTGATGGTGTTGACGAAGCCCGTGATCCCCGACACCGACTTCGCGAGGTCGCCGACGGCGGCGCTCACCTGTTCGCCGGATTTGGAGACCTTTTCGATCAGCTCCGCCATGTCGTCGAGCGCCTTCCCGCCCTTCTCGGCGGCATGGGAGATCTCCTGCGCCCGCTCGCCCGTCTCGACGGCGGCCTGCGCGCCCGCCTGGGCGCCGCTGGACACCTCTTCGATTCCGGCGTTCGCCTCTTCGATGGCGCTCGCGGAGTCCTGCGTGTTCCGAGCCACCTTCCCGACGAGCGCGATGACCTCCTGCACGGACGCGCTGCTCTGTTCCGAGGCGGCGCTCATGTCCTCCGCGCGGGTGAGCACCTTGCGCGAGCTGTCGATGATGTTCCGGACCGCTTCGGCCGTGCCGCCGATCATGTCGTTGACGGCGGAGGCGACGTCTTTGAGCTCCTCGATGGAGGTCTTGACGGCGAGCGTCTTCGTCAGGTCGCCCGTCTCGGCGACGTTCCGCGCGCCGGCGGCCACGGCCTGGAGGGGCTTGGCGAGACTGCGGGAGAAGAAGACGACGACGACGACGGCGACGAGGAGCACCGCCGCGATGCCGATGATGACGGCCCGCTCCATCGCGCCGACCGCGGCGAGCGACTCGGCGATGTTGGCGGAGACGAAAAGAATGTAGCCGTTCTCCATGGTGAAGTACGACATCGTCTTCTGGTCGCCTTCCCACGGATAGTCGACCCGCCCTTCGCCCTTGTTGAGGACGTCGTCGGCGAACTTTGCGAAGTAGCCGTTCGCGACTTCCCGGAAGCCGGGGCCTTCGAACGAGAGCGTCGGGTGATAGAGGTATTTGAGGTTGCGATTCATCAGGAAGGGGTAGCCGGTGTCGTAGATCTTCACGGCGGCGAGCGTTTCGCGAACGAAGGCGAAGTCGAAGGTCATACCGACGACGGCGACGATGTTATCGCCGATGAACACGGGCATCGCGTACGTGACGATCTCCGCGCCTTCCGCCGTGCGGCTGACGTCCGCCCAATAGGGGCGTTTTGTGTCCAGGGGTGTCCAGAACCATGATGTTGCAGGGTTCTTCCGGTCGACGAGCTCCGCCGCGGAGATGGTTTTTTCGTCGATGTACATGAAGAGGGTGTTCGCGTCCTTGCGCTGGAAGCCGACCATGTGCGTCTTCGCCGTGCCGAAGATGTCCGGGTTGAAGATGATGAAGAGGCTGCGCGCTTCGGGGGACTGGACTCCGAGGTCGTTCATGAACCTGCCGTTTTGCGCGCCGAACTGCGGGATCACGATGTCGGCGACTTCCGGATTCGGCATGCTGGTGAATCGCGTCGTCACAAGGGCGGAAAGAGCCTGAAGCATCCCGTCGAATCGATTGAACGTGGAATTGAGCTTGTACGCGAGGTTTTCCACAAGCGTCGTCTCGTACTGCCGCGCCGCATCCTGAAGCCCCCGACCTCCGACCTGCATTGCAAAAAAACCGATGCCTCCCACTGAAATCACCAGTAGGACAATGACGACCGCGAGTATCCGTGTGCCGAGCCTGTTCAGTTTCAGATTGATTTTCAACGCAATTCCTCCTTCAAATAGTAGACTTTCTTATTTTTAAAACAGCAGCCTCCGGCAATTTGTTCGGAGGCTGCTGTCGTAATTCTTCCTCCGGTGGCCCGGCGGTCGTTGCCCGAAGGCGGTAGACCCGTAGCTTTGCGTCCCCATCTTTCGAAGGGTTTGCCCTTGTTCGGTTCAGTTTGATCGCGTTCCCGGGCGGTTCTTGAAGAGAACGCACCGGATGCTTCCCGCTTACAACTTTTCCCGCAGCGCCTTCAGCTGTTGCGCGCGTTCCGTTCCTCGTTCCTCAAGGCCGATGCGGTTGACAACGACTCTCTCGTTGACGCCCTTGAAAATGACGCCGAGCGCGTCGGAACCAATGATGTCGAAGATAAGGCGGTTGCCGCGTATCTCCCGGAGCGTCGCCTTCACGATGACCGTCGTTCCGATCATGGCGGGCGCATCGTGCTCGAGATCGAGCCTTCGCCCTACGGAGAGATACCCTTCCGGCAAACGCCCTT
The DNA here is from genome assembly GCA_001604435.1 of Synergistales bacterium Syner_01. Classification (GTDB taxonomy): domain Bacteria; phylum Synergistota; class Synergistia; order Synergistales; family Aminobacteriaceae; genus JAAYLU01. The sequence continues at coordinate 10,207 of LVBO01000135.1, read as the reverse complement.
CGGTCGCCGCCATGGACGCCTGCACCGCGAGCGCCGCGCACGCGGAAGTCGAAAGGTACTGACCGAGATACGGAGAAGACGTCCCCGTCGTATCGTCGAGGTCCACCGTTTTTTTTACCTCGCCGGCCAGGCCGGCCTGCAGAAGAGCGGAAAGATCGAGCATGATGAATCCCTCCTTGTTGATGAGGATGCCGCGGATAACGGCTTCAAACTTATTCTACCCTATTTTCCGCGTTCGGGAAGAGCCTCGGGGGATTCATCCGGCAGAAACTTTTTCGCATGTTCAGCGAAGAGATCGACGAGCCTCGGGTCGAATTGCAGCCCGGCGAGGCGTTCCAGCTCTTCCAGGGCTTCCTCCGGAGAAACGGCGTCCTTGTACGTCGTGCCCCGGGTCATCACATCGAAGGCGTCGGCGATGGAAATGATCCGTGAGAGCAGCGGAATATTCTCGCCGGCGATCCCCGAAGGGTATCCGGTTCCGTCCCATCGCTCATGGTGCGCACGAATGACGGGCGCCACCTTCGCCGTTTCGGGCGTCGCCGCCTCCGCGATTTTTCCGCCGATCTCCGCATGCCTGCGGAGGGTTTCGCGGTCTTCTTCGGTGATGGGGGCGATTTTATTCAGCAGAAACACGGGAATCGCCGCTTTGCCGATGTCGTGGAAACGGACGGCCAGGTCGAGCTGCTCCCGTTCTTCCGGGGAGAGCTGCAGAAGATCCCCCATAATACGGGCGATCCGCCGCATAGAGCCGATGTGCTCCTCGGTTTCCGGCGTATGCTCGTCGAGCGATTTCTGGAGCGAAGAGAGCAGCTTCGTGCGGATCTTTCTGCTCTCCGACAGCTGCTTTTCGCGCATGTCTTCCTCGGCGTCTTTGAGGATGTTGCCGAAGTCCTGCCATCGATGCATCTTGGCGGCGTACCCCATGGAAATGCTCGGAGGGACGGGAATCTCCCTGATTTTTGTTTTTTTAAAGGCGTCCTCGATGCGTTCGACGATCGCAGCCGCGTCGTCCTCCCTCGTTCTGGGGAGCAGGAGCAGAAATTCGTCTCCCTCCCACCGGACAAGGATGTCGCTGTTCCGGGAGTGTTTTCGGAGTACTCTGGCCGCCGCCTTGAGGAGTTTGTCCCCCGCGATATTGCCAAGAACGCTGTTGATCAGCTTCATGCCGTTCAGATCTCCCCGGATGACGCTCAATGGCAGGTAGCGTTCGGAGTCCATCTGTTGCAGCTCCTCGAAGAAGAAGGCGCGGGTGGAGAGCCCCGTCACCGGATCGCGGAACGCGACTTTCTGTTCGTTCTCACGGGGTGTTTTTTCTTCTTCCTGTTTCTTCGCCGAGCAAAGGAAAAACGCTTCTCTCTCCTCGGGCGGACGGAAGATCGTGAGTTGCACGGCGCAGCCGCTCCCGTCGCGACGTCGGAGCGTGCCCGGGAGAGCAACATCCTGCCCGTCGACGAGAGATTTACAGAGCTGTTCCATCTTTTCCGGGGAGGGAGCGGCAAGAAGATCGGCGTAAAAATTCAAAGCGAGCGCGTCCTCTACGGGATACCCCAGCTCGTTGCTTGCCGACTTGCCGACCTCCCGGAGCTTCCCTTCGAGGGTAAAGAGGAACACAAGGTCGGTCGTTTCCGCGAAAAGATGCCGTGCAATCTCCCGCAGCAGTTTCACATTGGCGATCCCGTCGAAATGTCTCCGGCGCGTGGAACGGGATCCGCTCGCTGTCGTCATGGGTGCCGCCTCCTTTTTCGATGGCGAAGAATCGCATGTAGTTGACCAATTATACTCTACACCGAGAAAAAAGGCGTCTTTTCGCAACGTCCGTTTCTTGCTATGCTATATTGCCGGGTTATGTTATATACTCGACTGGATGTTTTGATCGCACATTTGTCCGGGGGGATTCTTCATGAAAATCGTCGGTTTATGCAATCTCAAAGGCGGCGTCGGCAAGACCACCGCGTGCCAAAATCTCGCCGTGGCCCTTGTTCGCAGGGGACTGAAAGTGGCCGCGCTCGACCTCGATCCGCAGAGCAACCTTACCGCCGGCTTCGGTATCTCGATACCGGAGGGGCGTCCGTATATCTATGACTTTCTTATGGGAGACGTCTCCTTCGAGGACGTGAAGACCGTCCGCGAAGGTGTGGACGTGGCGCCGAGCACGCTCGACCTCGCCGTGGTGGAGATGCAGCTCGAAAGCCAGCCGGGACGCGATACGCTGCTGAAGGACGCCCTTGCCTCGTCGAACCTTTCGGAGTACGACGTCGTCTTCTGCGACAGCCCGCCGCAGCTGGGTATTTTTACGCGGAACGTGCTCGCCGCCTGCGAGGAGATCCTCGTCCCGCTCGAGAGCGAATTCTACAGCCTTGCCGGACTCCGTCTTCTCTCGCAGACGGTCGAACTTTACCGCAAGCGGCTCAACCGCGGGCTGGAAATCAGCGGGATCCTTCTGACGAGGCACAACCCGAAGATCATCATGAACCGCGAAGTGGAAAAGGAGGTCCGCAGCCACTTCGGCGACGCGGTCTTCCGGCGCTACATCAGGCAGAACATCAGTCTCGTGGAGGCCAGCGGGGCGGGGCTCTCCGTCTTCGGATACGACGAGGAGAGCAACGGCGCCAGGGATTACGGCGTGCTGGCCGACGAGCTTCTTGAGAGGTGGAAGAAAAATGGCTAAAAAAAAGAGACCGAGCTTGAAGGACTTCCTGTCGACCGGGCAGGTGATCGCCGGAGAGGGCGCGTCTCCCGACGACGGAACCGCTGCGCAGCCGGAGCCGAGCGGCGAGCTCCGCTCGTTCGTCGACATGCTCTGCGGCGAGGACAGAAAAACATGGGAGAAGATCTTCGCGATTACAGGAGCGGAGTTCCTGCCGCTTGATTTCGTCGAGCGCAGGGAGGACTTCCGTACGATGGACAGGAGCCGGTTTACGCTCTTCAAGCTTGAAGAGGCGGGGAAACCGCTCTTCCACATCCGTACCAGCGTGCAGATCCGCGAGCCGCTGATCGCCTTGCTGAAGTGGGACGAAACGGGAAAGGCGACGGTCTACAGACCGTAAGCGGTTTTCAGTTTTTCGAAGGCGACGTCCGCACTCTCGGGGCGTCCCAGGTAGTACCCTTGTCCGTACACCGCGCCGCGCTCCAACAGCCACCGGAATTCGGCGTCGGTTTCGATGCCCTCGGCGACAGTCTCCATTCCGAGGTCCGCGGCGAGGGCGAGTATGCCCTTGATCAGACGCCGGTGTTCGTCGCCCGAGAATATTCTTTGGACGAAGCCCTTGTCGATCTTGATTTTATCGATGGGGAGGCTGTTCAGATATTGCAGCGACGAATACCCCGTCCCGAAATCGTCGAGAGCGATGGAGACGCCGACTTCCCTGATACGGGTCAGCTGTTCCGATATATCGTGGGGATTCCGGATAAGGCTTCCTTCGGTAAGTTCGATGATGAGCGAAGTGGGAAGTATCCGCGCCTCTTCCGTCGCTTCCAGCACGTGCGTCGGATAGTTCTCTTCCGAGAGGCTCCGCCCCGAGGCGTTCACCGAAATGAAGAATTTTCCTCGCCGCGCCGGGAGCGCTTTCTCCCATACGGCGATCTCCCGGCACGCCTTGGCGAGCACCCACCGATCGATCCTGACTATGAGTCCGGTCTCTTCGGCGAGCGGAATGAAACCGTCCGGCATGACCAGTCCTCTTTGCGGATGATTCCATCGTAGAAGCGCCTCGAATCCGACCAGTGAATCGTCCGCCATCCTGTGGATCGGCTGGTAGTGCAGAACAAATTCTCCGTTGTGCAGTCCCTGAGAGAGTTCCCGTTCCGAGGTCAGAATATCCGCTCCTGCGGCGTCGTCTTCCGAGAAGAGCGCAAAATGTCCGATCCCTTTGTTTTTCGCCTTTGCCAGAGCCGTCTCGGTTTTAGCGATTATCTCGGCGGACGAACGCGAGGTTTCCGCGCGGAGCAGCACTCCCATGCTCACGCTCGGGAAGACCGATTGTCCGTCGATGGATACGGGGCGCGTTACGTTCTCCTTGATTTTTCTCGATACAGGGGCGGCGCTCTCCCAGTCGCATCTTCCCTTGAGAGCGACTGCGAACAGGCCGCCGCCGAAGCATGCGGGAGCGTCTTCGGCGGAGAGGCAGTTCGCAATCCTTCCGCCGATTATCGAGAGGACCTGATCGCCGTTGCGCGGACCCAGAACGTTGTTGATGTTTCGAAAACGGTCGAGATCGAGCAGCATCGCGGAGAAAGGCGTTTCCTCGGATTCCAGAAGATCGTCGAGCGTCTGGATAAAATTCGCCCTGTTCGGCAGCCCCGTCGTTCGTTCGGTCCACGCTATTTTCTTCAGATTTTTCTCCAGCGCCTTTCTCTCGGCGAGATCTCTGGCGACGGTCAGGGAAAGACGTTTCTCGCCGCGAGTAAAAACCTGGCTGTGCAGTTCGACCGGGAAGGTCGTTCCATCCTTGCGGAGAAGAGCGCCTTCGAAAACGGGGGAGTCGCCTCCATGATGGCGCAAGCGACGCGGTTCGTCTTCGAACAGCGAGAAAAGGCGCGTTCCAAGCAACTCTCCTTTTTCGTACTGAAGAGTCTCTCTCGCCTCCCTGTTGATATAGTGCAGAGCGCCCTCTTCATCCGTGATGAAGAGGGGATCGGGGATGTTCTCCGCGAAGTCTTCGCAAGAGGAGAGCACGGAGTTCACCGAAGCCGAGAGCGCGGTCAGCTCGTCGTTGCCGGAGAGCGGGATTCTCTCTCCGAACGAGCCGTTCCGAAGAACGGTTTCCAGGAGCTCGCGCGTGCCGCGGAGGCGGTCGACCATGCTCTTCTTCCGCAGAAACAGGGCGCATGCGGCGGAAAAAAGAAGGAATACTCCGATAGAGAGGGATACGAGATTCATCGTTTTCTCTCCCTGCCGCATACTTGGTCCGGGGGGTTGATCTCGGGAAAAGTCACGGGAAAGAGTATGTTCGAGAGGTTGTATTGTCGAAACGTCATAGAAATATAGGGTCCCCCCAACTAAAATGGACGCCCTTCCAAGAAGCGCGTCGGTACCTATTGTATCAGGAAGAGAGAGAAATTGCAGCTTGAAAATGAACGCACATGGTGTAGAATGCCGGTATGGGAGCGAATGCGCGCTCTTCGGGAATTGTGGAACGCCAAGGAACTTTCGTGGGCCTTCGACATGTTTTTTCCATGGAGAAGGCTTTTTTGTGGATGAAAGGTAGGATGCTCCATGTCGTTTGTTGAAATGTTTCTCTCCGCCGTATCGCTTTCTATGGACGCCTTTGCAGCATCTCTGGGTATCGGCGCGTGTCTGGGCGTGCGCTCCTCGGCGGCCGCTTTCCGTGTCGGAGTTGCGTGCGGAGGTTTCCAATTCGTTATGCCGCTTGTCGGATGGTGGCTCGGGAGCCGTTTTTTGGAGTCGATCTCCGAGTACGACCACTGGGTGGCCTTCGCGCTGCTCTTGCTCGTGGGGGGAAACATGATCAGGGAGTCCTTTGCGGAGGAGGATCCGACATGCTCTCCCGCGGATCCTTCGTGCGGGGCCGCGCTTCTCCTCGTAGCGGTGGCTACCTCGATCGACGCTCTTGCCGTTGGTATAGGTTTCGCAGCCATCGGAGTTCCTGTGATGCCTCTCTCCTCGACAGCGGGCATCATTACCGCGATGCTCAGCTTCATCGGCGTGCTCGCCGGTTTCCGCACGGCTCTTTTCCTCGGCCGCAAGGCGGAGTTCGCAGGTGGAATCGTCCTCTGCCTCATCGGCGCGAATATTCTCAGGATGCACCTGGCGGCGTAGCCGTGGAGGCGTGGGTCTATATCCTCCGTTGTGCGGACGGGACGCTGTACACCGGATGGACATTCGATACGGAGGCTCGGCTCGGCGCGCATAACTGCGGCAAGGGCGCTCGGTACACGGCGTCGAGGCTACCGGTCGAAATGGTTTACAGGGAGCGAGTCTCTTCAAAAAGCGAAGCGCTGCGCAGAGAGCGTCGGATCAAGAGAATGCGCCGCAGCCTGAAAGAACGCCTTATTACCGAATCCGGCTCCGTTCTTCCGAAATAGCCTCCGTAAGTCCCCTTCGCAGAAAAATCCGTCCATCGGCGCGCCTCTCTCATATTGCCCTTCCGTAAAAAATAGAGTATTCTGAGGTCGGGCATGCTCTCTTGTCTTTCTAAATAAGGGGGGTCTTCCGTGATGAGCGATATGCGAATGGCCAACATCGACAAGCTGACTTTGGAAATCGAGAAGCTCCTCGCCGACGCGGAGGCAACGGAAGCGCTTCCTCCGGATGACCGGGACGCGTCGTGGGAGGTGCGTATTTCGGACGACCGTTTGGCAGTGTATCTCGACATGTATCCAGCAGTAGGGAACGGCCTTCCGCCCGACCCGCTCGAAATATGCGCGGAGCTGGAGAAGATGGGAATACGAGAAGTCGACCGCGACAGAGTGATGGCTCTGGCGACTTTGTGCGATTCTGGATATCCGGCCTCCGGGGAGGACGCCGTTATCGCGCGCGGGATCCCGCCGGAATCGCCGGCCCCGGGGCGGATCGAATTTCTGGTGCTCATGGAGAAAGCGAAGCGCTCCGAGGACGACGAGGCGTCCATCGACTGGAAAAACCTCTGGGTTACTCCCTCCGTGCACGAAGGAGACGTCATCGCCAGGATCCATCCTCCGAAGGAGGGAACCGACGGCGTGGATGTCTACGGGAATCCCCTTCCCGCCGTTTCGCACACGTTTTTCCGCATTCGGTACGGCGACGGAGTGAACGTCTCCGAGGATGAAGACGGTTCCGTAGAGGTCGCTTCGGCGCGGACGGTGGGGCAGCCCGTCTTCCGTGACAACGTACTGGATGTGGAGCCCCTGCTGGTCATTGCCGGCGACGTGGACATTTTCACCGGCAGCATTGATTTCACCGGCTCCGTCCTGGTTTCCGGCTCGGTGCTCGAGGGGTTTTCCGTCAAGGCGGAACGGGATGTCAGCGTGCAGGGGTGGGTGTACAACGCCCGCGTGCAGGCGGGCGGCTCGTGCAGTGTGAAAGGGGGCGTGACGGGGGAGCGTTCGTTCCTGTCGGCCGGCGAGGACGTGCGCATCGGTGTAGTGGAATACGCCGGCATTAGCGCCTCTCGGAAGGTCGAGATTTTCGGCTACGCTCTCTTCGCGACGCTCGAGGCCGGCGAATCGATCTACGTCCAGGGCAGGAACCGCAGAGGTATCGTGGGCGGGAGCTGTATCGCCGGCGCCGGCATCGAGGCGCTCTCCGCAGGTTCTCCGATGGAGTCGTCCACCCAGCTCGAGGTCGGTCGCGACCCCTTCCAGGCGCGTATACTCCAGGAGCTCGAACGGAAGAAGGATACGCTCCTCGAGATGCAGAAGAAGATCGAGCGAGCTATTCTTTCGATCAAGGGGACGGGCCCGCATTTCGATATCGACACCCTTACCGATGAGGAAAAGGGGAAGCTCTTTCTTCTCGTGCGGTATCACGCCAAGATGAAGAATTCCATAGCGGAGCTGGGCGCCAGAATCGACGATGAAAAGCGTGCGTCCGTGGCGGAAAGGCGTGTCATGCCCCGCATCCGCATCCGTGACAGGATGTACCCCAACGTCACCGTGAAGTTTTGGGGACAAACTCTGGTGATCAAGCAGCAGGAGTTCCATGTGTCTTTCTTTATGGACAAAAACCGCGGTCTGATCACAAGAGGCGGTTTCTGAGAGCGGGAAGACGCGGAAGGAGGAGCGCGCGATGGAGAAATGGAACGAGGAGCTGCTGAAGAGCATCGAGTCGATAGCCTCCGAGGCCGAAGCGCATCACGGCGAGGAGGACTCTGGAGCGACGGACGGTTCGCCGCAAGAAGAGCTGCATCCGAACGATGTTGTTTTTCGTTCGACATCGCGCGCAGTGGCTGTGTGCCGAATGCTTTTCAATGCGCAGGGAATTCCGGAAGATTTTCTCCTTGAGAACGTCAATCCAGCTTTTTGCAGAATCTTCGACATCGTCTCGGAGAGAGCGGCGGGCGGAAGCGCAAAGGATTTATTCATGCCCGACGGCAAGGAGATTCCCGCCTTGGACCTTTTGGTCCGCGCTCTCAAAGAACAACAGGCTGTTTCTTTCATGTTTTCCTCTGAAAAATTGAGGAAAGTCTTCGACGTTCTTGCCTTTCCTATCGAAAACGACGCGTTCTGCCTGGCCATTACCGATGCGACCGCCCAGGTTGCCGCGGAACGTGAGCGGCGGGAGAACGAACGGTTTACGCAAAAAGTTTTGGGAAGTGTGGATATCTGGGTCGCGCTGCTCGATGAACGAGGACGGGTCGTCTTCTGGAACGCCGCCGCGGAACGCTTATCCGGCATCTCCGCCGACGAAGCGCTCTCGGGGAGCTTCGATTTCCGGAGCGTCTTTTGTCCCGGAGAAGAGGATCGCGAAGATATCTTCGGGAAGATGGATGCCTGCCGAAGGGATGGTTCTCCGGAGGTTCGGTTGGAAGCATGCGTGTGCGCGGCCGAGGGAAGATCGCTTCGTGTGGAGTGGACGGTACGTCCGTGGCGTTTCGAGGATGTCTCCTCCGACGGCCTTCTGCTCCTTGGGCGCGATGTGACGCAGGATCGCCAAACCGAGGAGCAGCTTTTGGAAAGCGAGCGCCGGTATGCCGCCGCTTTCAAGGAGACAATGGCCCCTATGCTTCTCGTCGACCCGGAAACGGGTGCCGTATGCGACTGTAACGACGCCGCCCTTGCCCTCTACGGCTATTCCAGAGAAGAGATGCTCGCCCTGACGAACAGAGAATTTAATTTGATTCCCGAGGAAGAACTCCGCAAAAATATGGAGGAGGTGAAAACGCGGCGGAAGGATCGCTTCGTCTTCCCGCATCGTCTCAAGAACGGCGAAATCCGCACCGTGGAGGTCTATGCTTCGCCGACTCCGTTTCAGGGGAAGACCTTTCTCTTTTCTATTCTTCACGATATCACCGAAAAACAGCGTCTTGAAGAACAGCTCCGGTTGCTCGCCTTCGATTGCGCCCTGCAGGCGAAGATTCTCGGCGGTATTTTGGAGAGTTCGCCCGACTACCTCTATGTTTTCGACCGCATGAGAAAATTCCGTTTTTCAGGAAAGAAAGGGGCGGCGCTCTTTGAAAGAACGCCGGAGGAGATGACCGGTCTTTCATGGGATCTGCTCGGTGTTCCGAAGGAGCGGATGGCCGCGCTCGAAGAACATTTGGCGCAGACGTTCGCTAAAGGAAAAACGAAGTACGGCGTCGTTGTTCTTCCGACGACGCGCGGCGACATGCCGTTGGAGTATGCTCTGTACCCCGTTTGCGGCGAAAACGGCGTCGTCGACATGGTCTTTTGCTCGATGCATGATGTTCCGTAGATCGGAGCGCCGGAGCGGGAAGGAGAAAACGCATGGACGAACTGCGGATGGCCAACCTGGAGAGACTGGTGACGGAGATCGACCATTTTCTCTCCGGGACGAAGGAGGCAGGCGCGTTGCCCACGACGGAAAGCAGAGACGCCTCATGGGAGCTCCGGGTCTCCGATGATCGCCTGTTCGCATGGCTGGAAACCTACCCCCCGGTCGGCGCCGGGATTTCTCTGGACGCGGCGGAGCTTATCGAGGTTCTGGAGGCGGCCGGGCTCCGTTTGCTCGATCCGGGGAAAATCCGTATGATCGTCGAAGAGTGCAACAAGGGCGTCGAAGTCAGGGGAGCGGACGCTTTGATTGCCTCCGGAACAGCTCCTGTCGATCCAGTGGAAGGAAAGATCGAGTTCCTCGTGCCCTTCGAAAAGGTCAAACTGGTCGACGAAACCGACGAGCGCGCCATCGACTGGAAAAATCTGTGGAGTATTCCGATCGTCCATACCGGCGATATCATCGCAAGGGTGCACCCTCCGCTGGAGGGGGTTGAAGGAGCGGACGTCTACGGTCAGCCTCTTCCTCCGCGTCGCGCCGCCCCCTTCCGGGTGAAGTTCGGGGAGGGCGTGATCGTCTCGGAGGAAGACGGAACGACGGAAGTGCTCACCGCCCGGGACGTGGGGCAGCCCGTCTTCCGCGGCGGCGAGCTGGATGTGCTCCCCGTGCTCGAGGTGCCCGGCGACGTCGACATACTTTCCGGCGATATCGACTTTATCGGCTCGGTGGTCGTCCGCGGTTCGGTGACGGAAGGCTTCTCCTTGAAGGCGGGGCGCGATGTCGCCGTATCCGGTTCCGCGTTCAACGCACGTATCG
>LVBO01000134.1 GCA_001604435.1 Synergistales bacterium Syner_01 | reverse complement strand
AATCGGCGGATCGGCGGGAGAACCGAACGATTCGGAGTAGAGAGAGATTCCGTCGACTTCGATTTTGTGCGCTCTCATCACAACCTCTGATTCGCAACCCGAAATGAAAAAACAACCAAGCGGTTCAAGAACGGTACGCCGAACATGACGCCGCTATTCCGTGTGCTTTGGCCATGACGGTAGTCGACGACGCCGGGGATGATGCTCATGGGATACTCCTCTCCGAATACGAATACGTTCTTCACGTATTTTTTACCACAGAGCGTCTCTTTCGGCAAGATTACTCAAGGAGAATTGACAATTTTTTATCTGATTTCATATTCGAGTCTACCCCGGTCCTTCTTTTTTCGGCAAAGAAAGAGCTGTACGTTCTCGCATCGCAAAGGGAGAACCGTCATTAAACCAGAAAATGGCCCTCCGAGAGATTCAAGCGCGGGAGAGCCGTTCTGAGATATTGAATTAAGGGCTAATCGAACTTCATTCGAGACGGAGAATATTCTCTCAAAAGAACGAGAGCGACGCCGTCTCTCCGAAATTCATGTTTTTCGTGCGCTTGCCCTCAGCGGAACCAACCCCTTCGAACCGCAGCCCTCCTCGTCGAACTTGAACGCGCCGACCAGCTTCCGCAGTTCGTCGGCAAGGCCCGCAAGCTCTTCCGAGCCCTGCGCGACGCGCTCCGCCGACGTGCCGACCTCCGCCATCTGCCCCCGCACCATCTCCGACGACGCGGCCGCCGCGCTCACACGCGACGCGATGTTCTGCACCGCTCCCGCGATCTCCTCGCTCGACGCCGCCTGCTCCTCGGACACCGCCGCCAGGTCCTGCGTCGCCATGGAAATGCGCGACAGCCCCTCCATCATCCGTTCGATCGTCGTCCGCGTCTCCTCGGCAAGCTTGCTCGACTCCACCGAGTCCTTCGCGTTCCCCTCGGAAGAGGCGACCACGCTGTCCAAATCCTTCGTGATTCCCGACGCCAGCTCCGCGATCTTCTTCGCCGCCTCGTTGCTCTCCTCGGCGAGTTTGCGCACTTCCTCGGCGACCACCGCGAAGCCCCGCCCCGCCTCACCGGCCCGCGCGGCCTCGATGGCGGCGTTCAGCGCAAGCAGGTTCGTCTGGTCGGCGATGCCGCCTATCTGCGCAACGAAGTTCTGAATCTCCCGCGCGCGGTCTCCGAGGCTCTTGACCTCCCGCGACGACTTCTTCGCGTCCTCGGCGACCTTCGCGACGCTCCGGACAACCTTCTCGACCGCCTTCGTCCCCTCTTCGCCGGCGAGCCGCGCCCGCTCCACCTCGCCCGCCATCTCGGTTCCCTTCTGCGCGGAGGATTGGGCGCCGCTCGCCACCTCCTCGACGGAGGCGTTGATCTCCTGGGATGCGGCGGCCAAGCTCTCCATCTGCGAAGAAACGTCGTCGACACCGGCGCGCGACTCCTCGACGCCCGCGTTCGACTCCTCGGCGAGGGCGGAGAACTCCTCGGCGTTGCTCCCCAGTTTCTCCGACGCTCCGGCGATGGACCGCATCGCGCTCCGCAGCTTCGCCGCCATCTCGGCAAGCGCACGCGCCATCATGGCGGTCTCGTCCTTCCCCTTCGCGTCAAAGCGCACGGTCAGGTCGCCCGTTGCGAACTGCTCGACGCCGGCCCTCAGACGATTCAAAGCGCCGGAGATTCTCGACGCGATAAAGAGACCCAGCAGCGCGCCGAGCAGCACCGCGCCGACGGAGATTCCCGCGATAATCCGGAAGGCGGTTATTGCCTCGGCCGCATTGCGTTGATTCGTCTCGCCCGCTCCCTTCTGCGCATACTCCGCGAGCAAGCGAATCTCCGCCTGGTACGCGGTAAAGAGCGGGGTCACTTCATTGGAGAACGTCTGATACGCTTCGTACCCTCTGTCGGCGACCGCGAGATCCCTTGCCTTGCGCCAAGCGACTCTATAGTCTGCCAGCGACTTCAGGGCGAGTTCGAAATGCTCTTTCTCGAAGGCGTCAAGAGGGAGTTTTCCGTACCCGGCATAGCGCTCGTCGACGATCGCGACCCGTCGCGCTATATCGGCGTCGAGCTCCTCGCGAACCTTCGCTTCGTGCGCCAGGAGTATCTGCGCGACGTCGCTCTGAATCGCCTGTCCATGAACGAGCGCGTCGAAAAGCCAGGTGATGGGGAGCAGATTCTGTTCATACACCTCGGTGAGGCTTTCGGAGCTGCGGTTATTGAAATAGTAGCCGGTGTACCCCACCGTACCCAGCAGGAGCGCCATAAAAAGAACAAGCACGAGAATTTTCCCCTTGGTTTTCATATTCGCAAACACGTTCACGCACATCTCTCCTCGCAGTAGAATAGAATCCCTCTTACCACCGGATTCCGTAAAAATGATTATCCTCGTTTTTCTTGTCGCAGGCAACCCCGTAGAAAAGCAAAGAAGACGCCCTTCGGCACAGCGCCGAAAGACGTCTTCTTGCTCGACGGCTCTTTTCAGAACTCCAGAATCACCTTGCAGACCTCGGAGGGGTGCTCCTGAACGAACTCCATGGCCTCCTTCGCCTTCACGAACGGAAAGCGGTGCGAGACGAGCAGCTCCGGATCGACGAGCCCATCATCGAACCAGGAGATCACCTCCGGAAACTTGTTCCGGTTGAGGCGGGAGCCGAAGATCGAGAGCTCCTTCCGCACGGCTTCGAGCTGCACGAAGGGCGACGGTTCCTTCGAGAAACCGAGCAGCCCTATACGCCCCGCGGGCGAGGCCATGCGGAGCAGCGAGGGGAAGAGGTCCGGCGACCCCACGGCGTCGACGATGAGCGGAACGCCCTTTCCGCCGGTCCACGCTCCTATCGCCTCTTCAAGCGACGTCTCCTTCGGATTGACGGTCAGCTCCGCGCCAAGACGGCGCGCCTTCTCAAGCCTGACGCCGACGATGTCCGACACCGCGCACGCCGTCCCCAGCCGCCGGGCCGCCTGGAGGATCACCTGGCCGATCGGCCCCGCCCCCATGATCAGCAGTTTGTCGCTTCCCGCGCACTCCGTTCTGGAGAGAACATTCGCCGCGATGGTGAACGGCTCGACGAGAGCGCCCTTCTCGAAGCTCCAGGAAAAAGGGACTTTATGGAGATTCGCGACGGGGATGGCGACGTACTCGGCGAAACCGCCGTCCCTGTGCACGCCGAAGACTTCCAGGCGTTCGCAGACGTTGCGCCGTCCGATGGAACATGCGTAGCACTCTCCGCAGCTGGTCACAGGATCGACCGCGACCTTGTCGCCGACGGAGAATCCCTCGACGCCCTCCCCGAGCGCCGCGATCTCCCCCGCGAACTCGTGCCCGATGATTCGCGGGTACTTCGCAAGGGGGTTGGTTCCGTGGTAGATGTGCATATCCGACCCGCAGATGCCCGCCGCGCGGACGCGGAGAAGGGCTTCCCCCTTACCGGCCGCGGGCGTCGGCGCCTCCTTGATTTCCAGGCTATGCGGCTCCGCGATAAAAACAACTTTCATTCTCTTCCACTCCTTTGTCCGGCGAAATTTATGCCGCGTGCGCGCGCTTGTACGACGAATAGAGCGACAGCAGCGCGAGCGCGAGAAAGACGACGGTGATCGGGCGTGTCCAAAGGAACGAGTAGCCTCCTTCGTACATCAGCACCGCGCGGCGGAGGTTGCTCTCCGCCATAGGCCCCAGAATGACGGCGAGGATGATGGGCGACGACGGCATTTCCACCTTTTGCATTATATACCCGATACCCCCGAAGGCGATGCAGACCCACACGTCGAAGAGGCTGTTGTTCATCGAGTACGCACCCACCATCGAAAGCGTCACGATCACCGGGATGATGATCCGTTTCGGCAGCTCGACGACGCGGCAGAAGAGGCGTACGCCGAGCAGGCCGAAGACGAGCATCAGAATATTCCCGACGAAGAGCGAGGAGAAGAGGCCGTACACGATGTCCGGGCTCTTCGCGAAGAGCAGCGGCCCCGGCTGCAATCCCTGGATGACGAGCGCGCCGAGCAGAATCGCCGTCACCGCGTCTCCCGGAACGCCGAGCGTCAGCAACGGCACCATCGCGCCGCCCGTAACGCCGTTGTTTCCGGCCTCCGGCGCGGCGATGCCTTCAAGACATCCCGTCCCGAACTCCTTCGACTTTTTCGAGGTGCGCCTCGCCTCGTTGTAGCAGACGAAGGCGGCGATATCGGCGCCCGCCCCCGGTATCGACCCGATGAACGTCCCTATGAACGCCGACTTGATCATCACCGGCAAAAGAGAGATCGTCTCCTTCAGCGAGACCATACCCCGTTTGAAATCGGTCTCGACGGTCCGCGCGGGCTCGAAGATCTTCTCCATCTGGACGAAGGCCTCCGCAAGCGCGAAAAGGCCGATGAGAACCGGGATAATGGCCAATCCGTTGTACAGGTTGATCTCGCCGAAGGTGAAGCGCGGGAAGCTGGTGACCGGGTCGAGCCCGACGGTCGAGATCAGCAGGCCGAACATCCCCGCCAGGAGCCCCTTCACGGGACTCTTCCCGGAGATGCTCGCGATGATGCTCAAACCGAAGACGGCGAGCGCGAAGTACTCCGGCGCGCCGAAGCGTAGGGCGAAATTCGCCAGTATCGGCGAGATGGTGATCAGCATCACCGTGCTCACGATACCGCCGACGAAGGAGGCGATCGCCGATATGGAAAGCGCCTTGGCCGCCTCGCCCTTCCGGGCCAGCTCGTAGCCGTCGAGGACCGTGGCCGCGGCTGCGGGCGTTCCCGGAGTTTTCAACAGAATCGCGGAGATGGAGCCCCCGTAGATCGCGCCGATGTAGATCCCCGCGAGCACGACGAGCGCGCGGGTGGACTCCATGCCGAACGTGAGCGGAAGCAGCACCGCGACGCCCATGGTCGCGGTGAGGCCGGGAAGCGCGCCGATGACGATGCCTCCGGCGACGCCGAGGACGAGGAAGGGGAAGATGGCGAGGGAGAATGTGGTGTGAAGACCGTTCAAAAGCAGAGCAACCATTTCCGACGCCTCCTAGAAGTAGAAGAGCCCCTCCGGAAGGGGCACGATGAGGATTTTATAAAACACCGCGTAGACCGACAGCGAGACGATCACGGGAAAGAGTGCAAGGACGAGAGGGCTGCGCACGCCGAAGAGCGGAAGCAGCGCCGCGTTGAGCGCAATGGTCGCCAGAATGAAACCGAGAGGTTCCAGGAGCATGACGTACGCGACGACGAGCCCCAACCCGACGAGGGCGAGCAGCATCCGCCGCGGGAAGAGATCGGCGAGCGTCCGTCCGTCGTCGTCCATTTTGCCGCGGAAGTTCAGCCATCCCAGGACGAGAGCAAGCCCGGCGGTCATCCAGGCGAGCAGTTCCGGAAAAAAGGATGCGCCGACGTAATCGTCCTGGATGAGGGTCTGTTCGAAGGTGTTCGCCTGGTAGATCACGAATGCGCTCAGCAAAAGAAAAACAAGTACGATGCCGTAGTTGGCTTTTTTCACGTGACATTCTCCTCCGAAGTTATCTGTGGAGCGTGGGGAAAGGGCGGGAGGCCGCCGTCGGAACCGGCGCCCCCCGCGTAGATGCGTCCGGCAACGAAAGCGAAGCGTCTTCTTACTGCTGCTGCTTTTTCACTTCTTCCACGACCGCGTCGAGGGCCTTCACGTCGTTGTCCACGAACGTCTTGAAGTCGGCCGCGTTCAGGAAGCGGATGCCGAGCGTGCGGCCGTTCATGAAGTCCACGAACTCCTTCTCGGCGACTGCCTTCTCGAACGCCGCGCCGAGGACCGCCTTGACGGCCTCCGGCGTTCCCTTGGGAACCGCGATGCCTCTCCACGTACCGGTGACGATGGGATACCCCTGCTCGGTCATCGTCGGCACGTCGGGAAGCCCGGCCATGCGCACGTCGGAGCAGACGCCCAGAGGCTTCAGCTGTCCGGCCATGATCTGGGAGATCGCCTCGCCGGGGTTGACCATGGTGAACTCGACATGACCGCCCAGCAGCGCGGGAATGGCTTCGGCCGCGCCGTTGTAGGGGATCTGGTTGAACTTCACGCCCTGGTTCAGCTCAAGGGCGAGGAGATAGAAGTTGGGCTTCGCGGTGCTGCCGAACTTCACGGTTCCCGGAGCTGCCTTCGCCGTCTCGATGACGTCCTTGACCGACGTGAACTTCGAATCGGGCAGGACGAGCATGATCGCCGGATCCTCGTTCACCAGCGCGATCATGTCGAAGTTGTCCGGGGTGATCTGCGCGAGGCCCATCTGCGGAAGCCAGGCGATCTCGCGGGTGATCATGGTGACGGTGTAGCCGTCGGCCTTGGTCGTCGCGCCCTCCGTCATGCCGACCGCGCCGGAACCGCCGGTCCGGTTCATCACCACGACGGGCTGGCCGAGGTGCTTCTCCGCCGCGACCGCAAGCGCGCGCGCCACGGCGTCGGTGCCGCCGCCGGCCGCGAAGGGGACGAGAAGACGGATGTTCTTCGCAGGGAAGTCGGCCGCAAGAGCGGTTCCGGCGAATACCAGAAGCAGGAGCGTTGCGAAAAGTGCCAGTTTTTTCATTGTGATTTTCCTCCTCTATGAATGTGAATGTGTGAAACCGATTTATCGCGAGAGCCAGCCGCCGTCCACCGCCACGACGTACCCCGTCACGTAGTCGGAGGCCGCCGAAGCGAGGAAGACCGCCGCGCCCTTCAGATCGTCCGGAGTGCCCCAGCGCCCGGTCGGAATGCGGGCGAGGATCTCCTTGTTCCGCACGGGGTCCTTCTGCAGGGCCTCCGTGTTGTCCGTGGCCATGTACCCCGGAGCGATGGCGTTCACCTGCACGCCGAACTGCGCCATTTCGTTGGCCATCAGCTTCGTCAGGCCCGCGACGGCGCTCTTGCTCGACGTGTAGGACGGCACGCGGATACCGCCCTGGAAGGAGAGCATGGAGGCGATGTTCACGATCTTGCCCCCCCGGCCCTGCTTCGCCATCCGGCGGGCGGCCTCCTGCGACAGGAAGAAAAGGCTCTTCAGGTTGACGTTCATCACGTCGTCCCAGTCTTTCTCGGAAAAATCCAGGATGTCGGCGCGGCGGATGATGCCCGCGTTGTTCACAAGAATGTCCACGCCGCCCATCGCGCTCACGGTTTCCGCCACGATGTCGGGGATGCGCGCCTGGGAGGTCAGGTCCGCCTCCACGTGCAGGAACTTCCGCCCGAGAGCCTTCACCCTCGCCTCGATCTCGGGCATGGCGATCGGCCCCACGCCGACGATGTTCGCCCCGGCTTCGGCGAGTCCCTCCGCGATGCCGTAGCCCAACCCCTTGCGAGCGCCTGTAACAATGGCGGTCTTGCCTTCCAGCTTGAAAAGATCCAGAATCATGTGTTCATTCGCCTTCCTCTCTGGGAATAATAACCAATCCGTCTATCAGTAGGTGATAAGCACCTTGAGGTACTTCTGCGGATCGCGCAGAATATCCTTGAACGCGTCGTTGATCTTCTCGAAGGGGTACGTCGCGGAGATGAGCGGCTCCGGATTCACCAGCCCCTTCTCGAACCACTCGATCACCTGCGGGAACTTGCGGCAGTTCATCCGCGAACCGATGATCTTCAGCTCTTTCTTCACGACGAGCACCTCCGGGATCTTCGCGGGTTCCGGGTTGAACCCGAGCACGACGATACGTCCTCCGGGAGCGGCGTAGCCGAGGCTCTCCTCCAGAAGGCGGGGAAGCCCCACGGCCTCGATCACCACATCCGCGCCGAACTCCCCGGTGAACTCGCGCAACGCCGCCGAAAGGTCGCCGGTCTTGCTGTTCACCACTCTGTCCGCGCCCAGCGCCTTCGCCTTCTCCAGCCTGCCGTCGACGAAATCGCTCGCCAGCACCTCGGCCCCGGCGAGTTTCATCGCCTGCAGAATGCACAGGCCGATGGTCCCGGCGCCGAGGACGAGCACCTTGTCCCCTTCACGGACCTCGCTTCGTGAAAGCACCTCCGCGGCGATCGAGAAGGGCTCGATCAGCGCGGCCTTCTCCCATGGCAGCGAGGACGGGAGCGCGTACACCTTCTCCTCCGGGACGACGATGAAATCGCAATACCCGCCGTCGACCTGCACCCCCAGACACTTGACCGTGCCGCAGAGGTTGTCGTACCCTCGTCTGCACGAAACGCAGTTGCCGCACGACACCACCGGGTCGATCGTCACCCTGTCCCCCTTGGAGAACCGGTCCGCGCCGCCCCCGGTGGACTCGACTTCGCCCACCAGTTCGTGGCCAAGAATCCGGGGAAGCGCCACGTCCGCTCTCTCCCCTTGGTAGATATGCAGGTCGGAACCACAGATCCCGGCAACTTTTACACGGACGAGCACTTCTCCCTCTCCGGGAAGCGGCATCCTATCCTCGAAAATTTCGATCTGCCTGGGTGCTACGAGCTTTGCGCTTCTCACGGCATTCACCTCCGCCCTTCCGGGCCAGAATCTACATTATTCCAAAGGTCGCAAAAGCCTCCACCGTGGACATGCCGCCCATGATCGCCTTCGCCACCAAATTTTCTCCCTCGGCCTTCTCCAGCGCCTTCTCGATGACTTCGCTCTCCACGGCGCGCGGAACAACCACGACGCCGCCCATGTCGCCGAAGAGAAGGTCCCCCGTCTCCACGCGGACGCCGTTGACGAACTCCACCGGACAGCGCCAGTCGATCACGCGCCCGCGCGCCCCCTGATCCTGCGCGTACGTCCCCCAGGAGAACACCGGAAAATCAAGCTCCAGCACCTGCCGCGTATCGCGCGTGTAGCCGTGCGTCACCGCCCCGGCCGCCTTCAGATGCTTCGCCCGGATGGTCATCAGACCACCCCAGTGCGCGAAGTCGGGCGAGCCCCCCGCGCAGATGTACACTTCGTCCTCTTTTAGATCGTCGAGCGCCTCGAACATCACTCCAAAAGGCTTCTTGCCCGCTCCGCAGCAGTCCGCCTCCAGCACCGTCATCGCCCGCCCCGCGAGCGTCGTCTCCGGCAGAAGGGGCCGTATCCGCGGCGGAAGAAACTGCTTCGTCAGCCCCATCGTGTCCAGCACATCGCCCACAAGCGCCGTAAACAGCTCGTTTTTCATCAGAGAGAACAGCTCTTTATCCGTTGTCCATCTCGCCATACACGTTTCCCGCCTTTCGTAGAACGGAGGAAGGGACGCGGCGCGCCGCCCTCCTCCGGGAAAAAGAACGTTCCTTTACTTCGCCGCCGCCGTGATGAGGTCGAGCAGCTCCGTCCCGAACTTCTTCGTATAGTCCTCCCACACCGGCTGTACCGACTGGACGAAGGGAGCGATATCCACATCGTTGAACTTCACGTTGTGCGACTTCAGCTCCTCGACCGTCTTGCCCACGAACGCGTTCCAGTACTCCCGCTGCTTGGCCTCCGACTCGCGCCCGGCCTCCAGCAACGCTTTCCGATGTTCGGGAGTCAGCTTTTCGAACGCCTGCTTGCTGATGAGCACAAGGTCGGGCACCATGAAGTGCTGCGTCCACGAGAAGTAGTCGGACACCTCGTAGAGCTTCAGCGTAAGCAGCGTGACGGGATTGTTCTCCCATCCGTCGAGCACGCCCTGCTGCAGCGCGCTGTACACTTCGCCCTGCGCCATGGGGGTGGCGATGGCGCCCATCGCATTGAGCGTGTTCACCATCAGGCGGCTGTCCATGACGCGGATCTTCAGCCCCTTCAGGTCTTCGGGCTTCTCGATGGGCTTCTTGTTGTTGATCAGGTTGCGCGAACCGCCGTCGCCCCAGTAGAGGAAGACGAACCCGGCCTTGTCGATGTCCGCCTTGATCATCTCTCCGGCCTTCCCGTTGAGCGCCTTGAACATATGCTCCGTGCTCTGGAAGACATAGGGGAGGGAGAGGACGTCCATCGTGGGAACGAACTGGGCCATCGGCCCGGCGTTGGCCATGCACATCTCGAGCGTACCGGCCTGCATGCTTTCGAGCGCCTCGCGCTGGCCGCCGAGCGCGCTGTTGTTGAAGAGGCGCACTTCCACCTCTCCGCCGGTCTTCTCCTTCACCTTCTCGGCGAAGAAGACGAGCGATTCCGTCGTCGGGTTACCGTCGGGAAGTACGTTGGACAGTTTCAGAACAACCGCGGCGGACGCCGCGGACGCGGTCAGAACAAGCGTGAAAACCACAAGGAGCGCAAGTGCGAACGACCTCTTGGACATACTGGTTTCCTCCTTCGAGTATCAGTTGGTGGACTGCTGCTCTCCCTCCCCGGATTCGGAGGGGCCTATCCTTCCGGCGCTCTTTTCTCTGAACGACTCCCCCGTTCCCACCGCCCTTCGTTCGGCTTCCGGCAGGCGCGAAGCCCTGCCGTCGCGGCATTACTTCAATCCCATCACCATCTGCGGGAGGAACGTAATGATCTGCGGGAAGACGGTGATGATCGCAAGCACGACAATCATGGTGAGCAGGTACTTCATGTACGCGCCCAGGATCTCCCCGAGCTTCGCCTTCGCGATGCCCGTCGCCACGAAAAGGGAGATGCCCACCGGCGGCGTACACTGTCCGATCGCCATGTTCACGATGGTCATGATGCCGAAGTGAATCGGCGTCACGCCGAGCTGACGGGCTATCGGGAAGAGGATGGGAACAAGGATGATGATGATCGGGGAGATGTCGAGGAAAGTACCCATGAAGAGCATCAGCGCGTTCATAAGGAAGAGGATGACCAGGCGGTTCTCCGAAAGGGCGAAGACCGCTTTCGCGATCTTGCCGGGGATCTGCTCCGCCGCAAGGATCCAGCCGAAGCTCGACGCCGTGGCGATGCACAGCACCACCACGCCGGTGGTGATCCCCGTTTTCACCAGAATTTCGGGAATCGCGCTCCACTTCAGCTCGCCGTAGACGAACCGCCCTACGACAAACGAGTAGAACGCCGCCACCACGGACGCCTCCGTCGCGGTGAAGACGCCCGAAAGGATGCCGCCCATGATGATGACCATCGTCATCAGGGCAAGAATGGAGTCCGTGAACGCATACCACCGTTCTTTCCACGTGGCGCGTTCTTCCGAAGGCAGATTGCGTTGTTTCGCGAAGAGAAAACTGGTGGTCATCAAGGCGAGCCCCATCAGGATGCCGGGGAAGACGCCGCCGAGGAAGAGCCCGCCGATGGAGATGCTCCCCGTGATGCCGAGGATGATCATCGGAATGCTCGGAGGGATGATGATGCCGATGGCCCCCGCAGTCGCCACCACGCTGGTCGCCAGATCCTTGCCGTAGCCCTTCTTCTCCATCGCGGGGACGAGCACGCTGCCCACGGCGGCGGTGTCGGCCGCGGTCGAGCCGGAGATTCCGGCGAAGAACATGGCCGCCACGATGCTGATCATGGAGAGTCCGCCCTTTATGTGTCCGACGAGACTCGACGAAAAGGAGATCAGGCGGCGCGAGATCCCGCCGTGCTCCATGAATCCTCCCGAGAGAATAAAGAACGGGATGGCGATCAGGGAGAACGACTCCACCGAAGTGTACATTCTCTGAACGACGATGAGCGGATCCATGCTCCCCGCGAAGACGAGGGCCACGGCCGCCGAAATGGCCAGTGAAAAGGAGACCGGCATACGGATGACGAGCAGCAGCGTGAAGACCGCGAAAATAGTGGCGGCCATGTCAATCCCTCCACTTCGAAGAATGACGGCCGACAAGGCCGACGATATGCTTCAGCGAATGAATCGCGATGCACGCGCCGCTCAGCGGCAGGATCGCGTAGGGGACGCTCATCGTAAAGGGCATCATCGCCATGAGCTGCCTCTGGTTGAGTTTCACCAGGAAAACCCCCTTCCACACCATGAAGACGGCGAAGGCGAAGATCAAGCCGTACACGGCGACGGCGATCGTCTTCTGCAGCGGCCGCGGCAGACGGATCATGAAAATCTCGACCTCGAAGTGCGCCAGCTCTTTTACGGCGAGGCTGGCGCCGATGAAACTGAACCAGACGAACATGTACATAAGAAGGGCTTCCGACCACGTGATCGGCGCCTTGATGACGAACCGGCTGATGATCTGGAGGAGTCCCAGCACCACCATCGCCGACAGAAGAAGAATCAGCATCCATCGTTCCAGGCGTCCTACAAGAGCGTCTACCCGTTCCATGAGTTTTACCCCCTGTATCCCAGCTCGCGGGAGATCGCCGATGCCGTCTCCCGGATTCGCTCCCCCATCGCCAAAGAGGCCTTGTCGTCGAAACGGTAGGCCGGGGCGCTCACGCTGACGGCGCCCACCGGGTAGCCCCGCAGATCGAGCACGGCGGCCCCTACGCAGCGAATGCCCTCCTCGTTTTCCTCCACCTCCTCGCAGAAGCCCCGCTTGCGGCACGCGGCGAGAAACTCCTCCAAAATCTTCCTGTCCGTGATGGTCCTCTTCGTTCTGGGACGCAGCTCCGTCTTGTCGAGATACGCTTTCAGCTCCGCCTCGGGAAGGAAGGAGAGGATCGCCCGGCCCCCGGACGTGCTGTAAAGATCCCGTCGCGCGCCGATGCGGGAACGCATTCCAACGGGGTGCGGGCTGTCGAGCTTGTCGATGTAGTACGCCTCGCCGGCCTCGTAGACGAAGAGATGCACCGTTTCACGGGCGCTCTCCCACAGCGTGTGCAGATACGGGCGCGCAAGTTCGGCCAGCCCGGAGTGTTTCCGGTACGCGTCCGCCCAATAGAGGACGGAAGGCCCCATCTGGTACCTTCCCGACTCGTCCTTCAAGACGACGGAGTAGTCGCGGAGCGTCGAAAGAATCCGGTGCACCGTCGCTTTCGAAAGATGCGTCGCCTCGGCTATCTCCGTGATGCCGACCTGCCGTTTCTGCTCCGCCATGAAGCCCAGCACGGAAACCGCGCGGTCAAGCACCCTGATGGAGGCTCCCGATTCCCGCTGTACGCCTTCAGTGTCGTCGTCCGAAAAAATGCGAACGCCGACGTCGTTCCCCTCCGTCTCCGCAGGATCTTGTACCAGTGCGCCGTTCATCTTCTCCATAATAATTCCACCTGCCAAAATAACGATTCTTTGGATGAAACACCACTAAGGTACGATACACGAGCCGCGCTGTCAACTCTTTTTTTCCCCTGCGGGTTTCCCGCGCGCCCGCGACGCGCATAGTGAAGAAAAAACTTTCAATGAACGGTTCCCTGCTGTACAATACTCTCTAGTTCCGAAACCGGCGCTTATCGACGTATTCCGAAAGACAAGGGCAACTCCCGCCTTTTTCCGCAACCCGACAGGAGGAGTGCTGTATGTCCAGAAGCATCGTCACGCGACTCGCTCTTTATATAATCCTGAGCATGCTCGTCCTTGGAGGAGCCCTGGCGTTTCTCGCCCGAAGGGGCGTTGACGAACTCTCACGCGCTATGGAGTCGACCGCCGACCGAATTCTCGACGAAGACACACGGAACAAAGCACGGAACAACGAGCAGACCGCCCAAGCCTACGGGAAGGCCATGGCGGGCTACCTCGCCTGGATCGCGCTCCCTCCTCTGTGGGACTACAACTACAAGACGTTGTCCGACTACGCAGCCGGAATGCTCACCGTGCCCGACATCCTCGCAGCGGTCATATACAAGGAAGACGGCTCCATCGCCGCGGGCGAGATGATGATCGGTTCGAAGAACGGCGGGAACGACTCCCGTGTGTTCACATCCGATATCGTGCGCGAAGGGGAGAAGATCGGCTCCGTCGAGCTCGTGCTCAGCACCGCGCACCTTGAGCACATGCGGCGAAAGAGCGAGGAAACACGCAAAGAGTTCTTCGACTCCTTCAAGGCGAATACAGCCGCCACCGAAAACTCCGTAATGCGCAGGATCTTGTTGCTCTCCGCGGCGATCCTCGCCGCCATTCTCGCCCTCATCACGTTCAGCATCCTCAAGATGGTCGCCCCCTTGCGCGGGATGACGCGCGCCATACGCCGCTTCTCCGAGGCGGGCTCCTTCCTGCACTCCGGACGAGGATCTTCTTCGGGCGGCTCCTCCGACCGAAAGACTCCCCTCCTCAGCGGCGCGCTCGAACAGCTGAAAAACGAAATCGAAAGCGCCGCCGCGCCGAAGAGAAAGGACGAACTCGCCATCCTCTCCTCCGCCCTCGTCTCCATGTCCGAGCTGCTTCGTTCACGAATGCGCGTCCAGGAGGCGATGAGCGACATCATGAACGTCGCCGCAATCTCCCGGACGAAAGACGACCTGGCATGGAACTTCATCAGGCTCGTCATGGAAGAAAGCAACTCCTGCATGGCGGCGTTCTACATCCGCAACGAAGCGGAGCCCGGCACGCTCGACCTGATAGCGTCCGTCGGGCTTCCTCCGGACACCGTAAAATCCGTCGCCCCTTCCTCCTTGGAAGGGCAGTTCGGCGCGCCGGTCCTGGCGAACGAGGTGCTTCTCCTCGACATTCCTCCGGCACGTTCGCCCGCCTTTCACACCATCGCCGGCCGGCTCCTCCCCGCTCAGCTGCTCACCCTCCCCATCACGGTACGGGAAGAACCGATCGCCCTCTTCGCCATCGGCTCGCTGACCCCCTTCCCGGAGGAGGTCAAACACGCGTTCTCGATAGTCCGGGAGGGACTGAACGCCGTAATGGCGAACCTCCTCGCCGGAGAGAGGGAGCGCGAGCTTGTCCAGAATCTCCAGGCGGCCAACCAGGAACTTGCGGCGCAGTCGGAGGAACTGGAGTACCAGGCTCGCGAACTCGAAAAGCAAAACGCCGAACTGAACGTCCAAAGAAGGAAATCCGAGGAAGCCAGCAGGCTGAAAACCGAATTCCTCTCCAATATGAGCCACGAACTCAGAACGCCGCTGAATTCCATATTGGCGCTTTCCAGGGTGCTGCGCGCGGAGGGCGAAGAACACCTTACGGACGAGGAGCGGGAATACCTCGACATCATCGAGCGCAACGGAAAGAACCTCCTCGCGCTCATCAACGGCATTCTTGATCTCTCAAGGATAGAAGCCGGACGCGAAGACCTGCGCCTGAAAGAGACCCAGGCAAGCCGACTGCTTCTGGAAACGGCGGAGAGTATGCGCCCGCTCGCCCGGGAAAAGGGAATCTCGATAGACTGCGACTTCCCGCAAGACCTCCCCGCCGTGGTCACCGACGAGGAAAAGTTGCGACGCATCATCATCAACATAGCGGGCAACGCGGTCAAGTTCACCGAGACGGGCGGCGTGCGCTTCTGCGCGACCGTCGACGGCAACGCCGTTCTCGTCGCCATCGAGGACACGGGCATAGGCATCGAAGCGGACGAACTGCCGTTCATCTTCGACGAATTCCGCCAGAGCGACGGGTCGATGGCGCGTAAATTCGAGGGAACCGGGCTCGGACTCGCCATCGCGAAGAAATACGCCGAGATCCTCGGCATCAAAATTTCGGTGGCCAGCAGGCCGGGAAGCGGAACCGCCTTTACGCTGCGCATTCCGTTATCGCCCGTACTGCCCGGCGACGCGCAGCCGTCCGGCTCCGAAGCGGAAACGTCCGCCGACTTCGCCGCCCGCCGCCGCAAACTCCATCTTCATGTCGTCGAGGACAACCCCGTTGCGGCGATGCACATCCGACGGATGCTGGAGCCGGAGGGCTTCCGGATTTCCACCTTCCCCGGAGGGAGGGAGTCGCTCGACTCGATGGAGACGGACGCTCCCGACGGCATCGTCCTCGACCTCATAATGCCCGACATGGACGGCTTCGAATTTCTGAAAGAACTGCGCAGACGGAAGCACGACATTCCGATCCTCGTCCTCACCGCCAAGGTGCTCACGCACGAGGACGCGAAGTTTCTCAATGAAAACGGAATCCGCTTTCTTGCACTCAAGGGGGACGTCGATCCCGAAGACATGGTACGGAAAATCTGGAAGATGATCTCGCAGGCAGCGCCTCCTGCGAAAAAAGAGAGCCTCGGGGAGGGAACTGAAAGGTGAACAGGATACTTGCGATCGACGATAACGCCGACAATCTCGTGGTGCTTCGGGCCATGATGAAGATGCTCCTTCCGGAATGCGTCCTGTTGCAGGCGCTCTCGGGCGAAGAAGGAATCCGCATCGC
>LVBO01000635.1 GCA_001604435.1 Synergistales bacterium Syner_01 | reverse complement strand
TTTGCGGGAGGTGCGTCGAGTGCGCGTTGCTGTGCTAGTGAAGCAGGTCCCCGCGACGGAAAACGTCAAGATCGACGAAACGACGGGAACCATGATACGCGAGGGCGTGGAGGCCGAGCTGAATCCGCTCGATCTGCACGCCGTGGAGGAGGCGGTCCGCCTCAAGGAGCGCTTCGAGGGGACGGAGGTCGTCGTGATCTCCATGGGGCCGCTCGGAGCGAAAAAAGCGCTGAAGGCCGCTATCGCCATGGGGTGCGACAGAGGCGTTCTGCTCTCGGACAGAAAGTTCGCCGGATCGGACACGTTGGCCACGGCGCGGACCCTCGCCGCGGGGCTCGTCCACGAGGGCGGATTCGACCTTGCGCTCTCCGGCGAACGGGCGACCGACGGCGAGACCGGGCAGGTCGGTCCGGCGGTCGGGCGTATTCTTGACATGTCCCCGCTCACCTTCGTGAGCGAGGTGGAGTCGGTCGGCGCGGACACGATCGTCGTCCGGCGCGCGGTCGAAGGAGGACACGAACGGGTGGAGGCCCCTCTTCCCGCGATGCTCTCCGTGGTGAAGGAGATCAACGTTCCGAGGCTCTGCACGCTCGGCGGGAAGATCCGCGCGAAGAAGGCGGAGATCCCCGTCGTCGGGGCGGATGAACTGAACATTCCGCAGGAACACCTCGGACTCGCGGGGTCGCCCACGAAGGTGGTCAGGGTGTCGTACCCGCAGATCACCCGGAAGGGAAAGAAACTCTCGGCAAGCGACGATCTGGACGCGGCGCTGGACGCGATCCGCGGGCTGCTCGCGGACAGAGGGGCGGTGTAGTCCATGAACGAATACAGAGGCGTCTGGACGCTCGCGGAAGTCCGCGAGGGAAGAGTGCATCCGGTATCCTACGAACTGCTCGCATGGGGGCGCGATCTCGCCGACGCGCTTGAGGTTCCTCTCTCGGCGACGCTGCTGGGAAGCGACGTCGCCGATCAGGCGGACGGCCTGATCGCGGCCGGGGCGGACCAGGTGTACGTGGTGGACTCGCCCGAACTGGCGTCCTTCCTGCCGGACAGCTACACGAAAACGCTCGCCGCGCTGGTGGAACGGCACAAGCCGGAGATCTTCATCGCCTCGGCCACATCGACGGGGCGCACCATCATGCCCCTGCTCTACGTGGACGAAGAGACGGGGCTCACCGCCGACTGCACGGAGCTGACCATCGAGAAGGCGGAGCGGCTGCTGCTTCAGACGCGCCCCGCTATCGGGGGCAACGTCATGGCGGAC
>LVBO01000634.1 GCA_001604435.1 Synergistales bacterium Syner_01 | reverse complement strand
ACTCGGGACCCGGAATCTTCATCGTTGCGAGGTAGTTCTCGCCGCGCTCGTCGTAGAGTACCGACGGCTCCTCTCCCATCCCGTCCGCCGAGGCGGAAAGAATCTCGTACATGCGTGAAAGCGCCGGATCCTCCAGTTTTTCGATGTCCAGCACGCCCTTCCGTTCCTTTGCCTGATGCAGCCTGTCGGGGTGGGCCACCAGCTTGCCGTCGAGGCTCACGATGAAGTTGAACAAGCCTTCTCGAGGACGGGCGACCATGCGTTTCATCAGGTCGTCGAGGTAGACGTCGAGCGATGCGGAGAGCAGATGCCGTCCCTCGTGGTCCAACGGGTGCTGGTAGGTGATCATCCAGTGATTCGCCGTCAGATCGTAGTACAACCCGGTCCAGACGGGCTTCCGTTCCGGGTTGAACTCCTGCAGCGTCGCCTTGATCACCGCCCCGTCGGTCATGATCAGATCGGGCCTGGCGTGGAGCCCCCACGCCGTCTCCGGCCAGTAGATCACGAGGCCGTTCTCCGGCATGGAGACGTGGAGATTGGCGAAGCGGTTCACCCACGCCGGCCCCAGGCGCGCCACGAGAAAATACGAAAGCACGAGACGGCGTTTGAATTCGGGGGAAAGTTCCTTCTGGTTGTTTCCGATAAACGCGGAGACTCCTTTAAAAAGGAGCCCCTTCGTATGCTCCACGCCGGAGAAGTACTCGGGACGAAGGCGGGTTGCGCCGTGCTCGTCCCTGAAGAAGAATGTTTCGAACTCCTCGTCGCCGAACGTGGTATCCGAGAGGTACATTTCCAGAAACTCATCCGCGAAAGCGCGCATATTGTCCCTGGCGAGGTCGAAGAGAAAGCGTTCGCTCTCGACCCGCGCTCCCACGTAGATTTTCAGGTTCTCCAACGTACGGGCCTCGCTGTTCTTGAAGAGATAGACATAGGCCGCTCCCGTGAGCGCAAGCATGATGAGCACGGCCCAGACGGCCGTCTTCAGCGCGACTTCTTTCGCCAGAGAGGCCGAGAGAAGAAACGGCATCCGGAACCGGGGCACGGAAACATGCTCCCGACGGTTCTTCGAAGTCGCGTCGTCGATGTCGTCGCTTGCCATCTGCAATCGCTTTCTTCCGCTTACAGCAGGCGCATCCGGGGGGAGGCCGCCGAAAGCAGCCCCGTCTCGAACGTGCCGCCGCAGAAGCGCGACACCAGCTCGACGACTTCGCCGCAGACGGACTCGACCTCGCCGGACGTCACCGGCGGCAGTCCGTCGACGTTGAACTCGATGGAGGTGGACTCGGGCAGCGTGAGGGTGTGCACCCCCTGCCGCCAGCTCCAGCGCCGCGTCAGAACGACGTTTCCCTCCGCAAAAACGATCTCGCCGGGAAGCGGGTGTTCGGTCTCCGTCTCGCCGAAGGGGACGAAGGTCTCCTCTCCCGTGGCGGCGCGGAGGACGATGTCGCCCCGCACGTCGTCGAGCGCGTGCCCGCCCGTCGGCACAAGATGCCGGAGCGAGAGGACGTTGCCGATGTCCACGAGGGCGTTGATCGACGGGAGCTCCTGCCCCTTCGCGACGCGGCGCGCCATGGCCTCGATGGAGGAGCGGAACTCCGCGGGCTTCACGCCCGTCTTGCGGAACGCCTCCCGCCACGACGCGATGCGCGGGTGCGCCGCGATGTCGCCCCCGCCGAGCTTGCCGCGCAGCTGCTCCTCGGCCTCGCGGAGCAGCGCCGTAAGCTCCGCCGGAGAGGGGCCGTTCTTGACGCCGCGCGCGACCACGACCCCCCGAACGTAGTCGGGAAACGGGGTGAAGACGTCGTTCGTAATGCTGTAGAAGATCTCGTTCATGCGTAGTTCCTCCGTCCGAAGATTCGCCGGCCCTGCCGACGAGAAACAAGTACAGGCTACTGTGAAGGTCCGGTCCTGTCAAGAACCGGACCTTCGCAGCACGGAGAAAAAACGCGTTCGTGCGGGATCAGATGGCAGCGAAGGCGTTCTTGAGATCGTCGATCAGGTCTTCGGGGTCCTCGAGCCCCACGGAGAGACGGATGAGCCCCTTGGAGATGCCCGAGGCGGCCTGTTCTTCGTCGGAGAGCGCCGAGTGCGTCATGGACGCCGGATGCTGGATGAGCGATTCGGCGTCGCCGAGGCTGACGGCGAGCGTCCAGAGGCGCGTGGAGTCGATGAACTTCTTTCCGGCCTCGTAGCCGCCCTTCAGCTCCACGGCGATCATCGCGCCGTAGTACTTCATCTGCTTGTCGGCCAGCGCCTTCTGCGGATAGTCGTCGAGGCCGGGGTAGCGCGTCTCGGCCACTTCCGGACGCCCCTGCAGGAAGCGGGCTATTTTCATCGCGCTCTCGCAGTGCCGGGGAACCCGGACGTGCATCGTCTTCATTCCGCGAAGCAGCAGGTAGGCGTCGAACGGGGAGAGCGTCGCGCCGGTCATGTCCTTCAGCCCCTCCCCCTTCACCCTGCCGATGAACTCGCGGCTTCCGACCGCGACGCCCGCGATGACGTCGCCGTGGCCGTTGAGGTACTTCGTCGCGGAGTGGACGACGACGTCCGCGCCGAGTTCGATCGGCCGCTGGATTACGGGCGTGCAGTAGGTGTTGTCCACCACCAGGATGGCGTTTCCTTCGTGCGCGATCTTCGCCAGTCCGGCGATATCGGCGATCTCCATTGTGGGGTTCGACGGGGACTCGCAGTAGATCACCTTCGTGTTGGGCCTCATGGCGGCCTTGACGGCGTTCAGGTCGGTGAGGTTCATGAAGGTGGTCTCTATGCCGAAGCGCGGGAACTGATGGTTCATCAGAGCGTGGGTGCATCCGTAGATGGCCCGCGCCGCGACGACGTGGTCCCCGCTCGAGAGGGCCGTCCAGAGGACGGAGGAGATGGCCCCCATGCCCGAGGCGGCGACCGCGGCGGCCTCGCCCCCCTCGAGCAGCGCGATCTTCTCTTCGACGGCGGTATGGTTGGGATTGCCCAACCTCGTGTAGATATACCCCTCCTCTTCGCCCTTGAAGCGGCGGGCGCCCTCGTCCGCGTTGCGGAAGGCGAATGTGGAGGTCTGGTAGATGGGCTGCGAGAGCGCCCCGGTAACGGGATCCGGATGTGTTCCGCAATGGACGCACTGCGTATCGAAACGATGAGACATCTGTATTCCTCCTTAAAAGTGATGGATCGTCGACAGATTCTATTTTAATATTGTACCATCATCTTTTATAGATTTGTCAATTGAATCGCCATGGTATTTCGTGCTCGCTTCCTTTTGACCAAGTAACAAAAAATCGGACAATGAATAAAAAATCCGGAGCGCCTTCTTCGCAGCGTCGATCAGCGAGGGGTCGTCGAGCAGGTCGGCGGCCGCAGCCGCGAGGAGCTTTCCCGCGTGGAGCATCCCCTTGTGCGCAAGCGAGGTGACGCCCGAGGAGACGATCTGCCACGAGTGCCCCGGAGTGTGGTTCGGCCATGTGGCCACCCAGGCCTGGCATGTGGGGACGATCCAGCTCACGTCGCCCACGTCGGTCGATCCGGGGAGGACGAAGTCGCTCTCTCCGTACGGGAGCACCTCGTCGGCGATCGGGCGCTCCCGGAGACGCTTCGCGGCTTCTTTTCCCGCGGCTCCCCCCGGCGCGGAGTACTGGTCGAGGTCGGAACTGCGCTCGGAGGGCGCGATTCCGTCGAAGATCGCCTTGGCGAACGTCCGCTCTTCCTCCGCGTACTCCGGCACGCCGAGTTCGGCGAAGTTCCGCTCGAGCACGCGTTCGAGCACGGTGTTCTGTACCACGTTCGCGCACGCCTTGATGAAGCGGACTTCGAGCTCCGTCTCGGTCATCAAGGCCGCGCCGCGGGCGATCTTGTTCACGCGGTCGTAGATCTCCTCGACCTGCGGCGTG
>LVBO01000133.1 GCA_001604435.1 Synergistales bacterium Syner_01 | reverse complement strand
GAACTGATTCCTCTCGACTTCCCCGGATACGCTGTCGGCGGTCTCTCGGTCGGCGAGCCCGCCGAAGAGATGTACCGGATTCTCGACGTGCTCGCCCCCGTGCTCCCCGCGTCGAAGCCGCGCTATCTGATGGGCGTCGGCAGGCCGGACAACCTTGTCGAGGGCGTCGCCCGCGGCGTCGACATGTTCGACTGCGTGCTGCCCACCCGCAACGGCCGCAACGGCACGCTCCTCACGCCGGAGGGGGCGATGAACATCAAGAAGAAACAGTACGAGAGGGACTTCTCGCCCGTCGACCCGGAATGCGACTGCTACGCGTGCCGAACCTTCACACGAGCGTATCTCCGCCACCTCTACAGGGCGGGGGAGATTCTCGCCATGCGTCTGTGCAGCTGGCACAATCTCCGGTATCTCGTCCGGCTCGGAGAGCGCATGCGCGCCGCGATTCTGGAGGGAACCTTCCCGGAATTCCGCAGGGAGTTCCACGCGCGGTTCCGCGCGCCGGAGGGATCCTGATGCCGCCGCGCATTCTCCCCGTCGACCCTTGGAACCCGCAGCCCGGACCGATAGCCGAAGCTGCGGAGATCCTCCTCTCCGGCGGACTCGTCGCCTTTCCGACCGAGACCGTCTACGGACTCGGAGCGCACGGACTGGATCCTCGCGCGGCGGCGAAGATCTTCGCCGCGAAGGGACGACCCGCGGACAATCCGCTCATCCTTCACTTCGCCGCTCCCGAGGCGGTCGACGAAGTCGCGCTGGTTCCCCCGAACGCCGAACGGCTGATGGAGCTCTTCTGGCCGGGGCCGCTCACGCTCGTGCTTCCGTCGAGAGGCGTCGTTCCCCTCGAAGTGACCTCGGGGCTCGACAGCGTCGCCGTCCGGATGCCGTCGCACCCGGCCGCGCTTGCGCTGCTTGCGCGGGCGAACGTCCCCGTCGCGGCTCCGAGCGCGAACTCGAGCGGCAGGCCGAGTCCGACGGACGCCGCCGCCGTGGCGTCGGACCTCGGGGATGGAGTCGATCTCATCCTCGACGGGGGAGAGACGTCGGTGGGCGTCGAATCCACCGTCCTCGACGCCACCGGCGAGCAACTCGTTCTCCTTCGTCCCGGAGGGTGCGCGGTCGAGGAGATAGAAGCCCGCTCCGGCATGAAGGTGCTCCTCTCCGGAGGCGCGGCGCACAGATCGCCGGGAACGAGGTACCGTCACTACGCCCCCCGCGTGCCGCTGCTGCTGGATACGGACGCGGAAAAAATCGCGCGCGCTGCGGAACCGAACGGAAGAACGCTCAGAATCGCGTGGATCGGCATGCACGCTCCGGAGATCAGCCTGGGAGAGGGCGTCGCGCACCCCGGATTGCGCATTCTCTTCGACTCGCCGGAGAACTACGCACGGGGCCTTTTCCACGCGCTCAGGGTCTTCGAAGAGAGGGGAGCCGATCTTATCGCGGCGCAGTGGCCCCCCTCGGAGGCGGGTATAGGACGCGCGCTGCGGGACAGGTTGACGAGGGCGTCTATGAAAGAGTGATTTTCTCGGAGGATTTCTTTTTTCGCTCTTGCAAAAGCCTTCTTCCCTTGCTACAATTACCCGCGTGGTTTTGAAAGGCCGGGGTGGCGGAATTGGTAGACGCGCTAGATTCAGGTTCTAGTAGGCATAACGCCTGTCGGGGTTCGAGTCCCCGCTTCGGCACCATCGAAAATTTGAGGGCAACCTTTTTTTCGAAGGTCGTACTATGTCTGTTGACATAGTACGACCTTTTTGTTATCTTAACTCTTTGTCAGCACCAATTTCCCCATATTTTTTTCAGGGAGGTCAAAAGGTTCATGGCCGAATTTGTCCCCGTCAGCAGCAAGCGCCGGAGGTTGACCTTTGGACGTGCCCGGGATTTAGTCGAAATCCCCGACATGATCGAAGTGCAGCGTGATTCCTACAACTGGTTCTATCAGGAGAACAGGGAAGCGGACATGCGGTCCCGGCAGGGATTGCAGGAGCTGCTGCAGGAAGTGTTTCCAATAGAAAGCTACGACGGCTCGTTCGCTCTCGAGTTCGTCCGCTACATACTCGACGATCCTTCCACGGAGGAGGAGGAAGCTCGTCAGCGCGATCTGACGTGGTCCCGTCCCGTCCGCGCGACGATCCGGCTCGTGAACCGGAAAACAAGGGAACTCAAGGAAGAGGAGATCTTCCTCGGCGACTTTCCTATCATGACGGGGAGAGGCACGTTCGTCATCAACGGGACGGAGCGCGTCGTCGTGAACCAGCTTGCGCGTTCCGCCGGAATCTATTTCACGAAGGACGAGATGATTCCGGGCCAGGAAGCGTACTCCGCCAAGATCATCCCCGAACGGGGAGCCTGGCTCGAGTTCGCCCTCTCCCAGGGCGAACCGCTCACGGTCAACATCGACAACCGGAAGAAGATCCCGGCGACGCTGCTGTTGAAGATTTTCGGCGCCGGCTCGAACGAGGGCGTGCTCGAACTCTTCAACTCGCGTACCGTGGAGAAGGACGTCTCCGAAGACGACGTCAGGGGACTGCTCTCCGCCGAATCCGTGCTCGATCCGGACGGCGGCGTGATTCTCCCGAGGAACCGCCTGATCACGAAAGAGCATCTCGAAGCGCTCTGGGACATGGGGAGGACGAAGGTCCGCGTCTGGGACGCCGATCC
>LVBO01000633.1 GCA_001604435.1 Synergistales bacterium Syner_01 | reverse complement strand
ATCTCCTCGAGGAACGTGAGCGGGTCCACGGGTTTGTCCCGCTGCGCCATGCCGAAGACAACCTCGTAGGCGGCGCGGTGGGTCGTGTCGTAGAAATCCTCCGGCTGGAGAATCTCCATAACAATATTGAGGGCCTCCCTGTCCATGAGGCAGGCGCCCAGCGCGGATCGCTCCGCCTCAAGAGAGACCGGAGGCATCCGGTCCCAGGAAGACTGAACGGACATCTACTCGCCTTCGACGATGAGGGTCATCTCCGCCTCTATCCCCGGATGGAGCCTGACGGTATAAGGATAGCTCCCTGTCTGCTTGACGGCGTCGGGCATACGGAGATTCTTCTTCTCCACTTCGACTCCGAGTTGTGCGGCTATGCTCTCCGCAACGTTTGCGGCCGTGACGCTCCCAAAGAGGCGTCCTTTTTCGCCGATACTCGCCTTCACCTTGACGGCGCGCCCCGAAAGCTTCTTTTGGAGTTCGCGCGCCTCTTTTTCCAGCCGGATCTCTTTTTTCTTTCTGGCGGCCTCCTTGTCCCTCCACTCCTTCATACGCTCAGGAGTAGCCTCCACGGCGAGGTCCCGGGGAAACAGGAAATTCCGCGCATATCCGTCCGAGATCTCTACAAGATCGCCGGATGCGCCCAGTTTGTTCACATCTTGCTTTAAAATGACTTTCATGATGCATCACTCCTCCCGAAACGTTTCCGGAAATCGAGCCACATATCGCCTATCCCGGCCATGACCGCTATAGTGGAAAAAAGAGGAACCAACACGACTATTATTATAGCAACGGTTCGAAAAACACGCGCGAAAGGAACGCGCGCTCTCTCCGAGAAGAAATACCATATAAGAGAGAGTCCCTGAAAGAGAAATAAAAAGTTCACCAGAAGACGCAGATTCGTCCCTGCTTTGAGAGCGAAGTTCCATTCGCCGCTTCGCGAGCCGAAGAGCGTGAGGAGAACGGACACGACAAGGGCGCCGAAAACACTCTTCGGGAAACGCCATCCGGAGAATGGGGGGAGCTGCGGAAGCGGCGTTCCTCCGACACGTCTGAGCACGAACGAACTGATAGTGTAGCTCAAGTAGCAGTCAAGCGCGGCGGCCATCGTCAGAATGGTCGGAAAGATCACGGGCAGAAGACGTATTGACTCGGCGAACTGGTCGCGAACTGCTGCAAGCGATTCCTTGCTCATGCCAGTCGACTCGTAGAACTGGAAGATCTTGTCGATCATCGACTGCATCTCGGCGCCGTCGAGCTGAAACGGATTGATCCCCGTCACTTTTCCAGCGATGACCATGAGAAGGAGTTTGCTCCCCAGGGAGAGGAGTATTCCGTACAAGAGTACTTCCACGCCTTTTTCGCAGCGTTTCGCCAGAAAACCGAGACCTACTCCGAGCACACCGAAGCCGAGCACGAAGAAGAGCGCCGAGAGCGGCCCGAGAAGCGACGCGACGAGGAGCGTCGAGACGCCGAGCCCCAGGGAAGCTTTTTTGAGATCATGACGCAACCCCAGTATTACAAGAGGGGCGGGGGCAAGAAGAGAGAACGCCACCCCGATAAGCGGAAGAAAATGCGCGGCAAGAAAAAGCACCACTGC
>LVBO01000132.1 GCA_001604435.1 Synergistales bacterium Syner_01 | reverse complement strand
CTCCGAAGTCTTCTTTCGGGCGAGTGTGCGCTTTGTTCTTATGTCTTTTCTGCGGCGCAGCGCCCGAGGAAGCGTTCTTCGATTCGGATCCTTCGGTTCTTTGATCCGGAGTATTTCTTTTTTCGTTTGGTTCCTTGCTTCCTCCCCCTTTTCCCGAACGACGTCTTCTTGAGTTCGAAGAACGCTTGCCAGGGTTTTCACCGTTTTTATCAGAAGAAAGAGGCGCTCCATCGGATTTTTCCGTCGGGAGAGAAGTCTGGCTTTTTTCGGTCGACGCAGTCTTTGGGGAGGTGCGATCCCTTTGAGACGAATCCTCATGTTTTTTCACTTCGACGGGTTTCTTGTCTCCGCGCTCCTGTTGAGGTGTCTGTTGGACGCCTTCTTGCGGGTTTTTGATGTCGGCAGAGGTGGACGGCTTCTTTCTTCTCCTCTTTTTTTTCGCCGGTTTGGCTGCCTCTTCAGGTCCTCGCACCCCTTCCGGAAGTTTTTTCTCTTTTTCTCGTCTATTCTTTTCCGCTCCGGGAGTTTCCGTTTTTTTGTCTTTAGCGAGAGGACTCTGTTCCTGCCCTTTTTCACGCCCGCCGGAATCAGCGGCTCGTTTTCTTGAAGAGCGGGACGAGTCGTCTGGGAATGTACGTGTCGTTTTTGCTGCAGTGCTGTCGAAGAGCGACTTCGCGGAGGAGAAATCGCGGAGTGTGCGGGAAGGGTCCTCCCATTCTTTCCCTTCCAGGACAGTCTCTTTGAAGCGTGGAAAATCTTCAATGACAATAAGAATGCTTCCTCCGTCCGGGCGGCGCACGCGCACGGAGTCGGATGAAAGTTCAACTCCCTCCACGATATAGTTGCCGGCGGGGGTACGGATCTTCGATCCGGGATTCGGAAGCGTTTTCCAGAGTCTGCTGTACGATGTGTGCTCGTAGGACATGCAGCACATCAATCTCCCGCAGATCCCGGAGATTTTCGTCGGATTCAGGGCGAGATTCTGTTCCTTTACCATCTTGATGCAGATTGGTGTGAACTTGTGAAGCCAGTGGCTACAACAACATTCCCTACCGCACGGCGCGATCCCTTTGACAGTTTTGGCTTCGTCGCGTACGCCTATCTGCCGGAGTTCGATACGGGTTTTGAACTCTTTCGCCAGATCTCTGACATACGCTCGGAAGTCCACTCTCTGTTCTGAAGTAAAATAGAAAAAGAGTTTTTTCTTGTCGAGAAGATACTCGACGTCGACCAGCTTCATGGAGAGATTATGACTACGGAGCAGCGTCCTCGCTCTGACAAGGACTTCGTTTTCTTCTTTCCGTTCGAGTTCAGCAGCTGCAAGGTCTTCATCCAACGCAGTTCGTACAAGCGAGATTTCCTGAAGAATCGGTTCGCCGCCCTTGACCTGACCGTCGGAGGCATCGTCATTGCAGGATGCCCGATAGCGCGCCTCTTGTTCGTTGGAGAGAGGGCCGCCAAGAAGAGCCAGCTCGGAACCTCGCATTGTTTCGACAACAAGCCAGGTTCCTCTGGGAGGGAAAGGAGTTTCTATATCGAGAAGCCCAAGATAACGAGGTTTACCAAAGATCGCCAAATGAATGCTCAAAAACAATACCCTCCTTGAGAGCCAATACAATTAGGTCGAGAACCATGGTCCGGGAAAGGCGTTTCGTCAGGATCAAAAGGCGTAACCGCTCCAGCGACGCCGCCTTGTCATACGCTCCCCGTTCTACTTCATAGGATATCCATGGAGCTAAGAGCAGAACCAGCTCGTCGACTTCAGACTTGGCATTTTTTTCAATCCACCGGATCCACTCTTCCTCTGTTTGCGGCGGCGCAATGCCCGTCCCCGAACGAGGAGAAGGCAGCGATACGGTCCATGATCGGCTTCTCAGAGTGGGCAGAAAGAGTTTTTCGTCCGACAGTAAAAAAAGCATGTGAACATATTCCGGCGGTTCTTCCGCCAGTTTTAAAAGACTGTTTGCCGCAGGAAGCATCATTGTGTCCGCGGAAAAAATGACTGCAACTCGTCTTGATGATACCACCGGGCGATACGCCATTGCATCGATTATCTCACGACAATCGTCGATTGAAGGAGGTTTGGAGGGAGCGCCGCCATACGCGAGATCCGGATGCCTCTCGCCGGACCAGGCCGCGCACGCCCGGCACTCGTCATCTCCCGAACCGTTTTCGCAAAGCAGGACACGAACAATGGCGAGCGCTGCGTGCATATGGAGATCCTCGTTGATTACTACAGCGCATGAGTGAGGGAAGGCTCTTTTCGACGCCAAAAACAACAAGCGCTTCCAAGCCGGAGAATCCATCCATGAAGCGCAGTTCTGTTCGGTGTTTTCGTCCGTTTTCAGAACAGAAGAGAAAAAAGACATCCCTTGATCTCCTCCATAAGTTGCAGCATTCTGGTTCGCTCTCCTTCCCGAGCGAAGACAGCCTCGAGTTCATCAAGCATGGAGTCCGTCTTTTCCACAATGACGAAGAAATTTTTATCTCCTCTGCGCCATTTCATGTCGCGCCGCACGCGCAAACCCGCTACCGCCCGTCGCACCAGTTCGGAAACAAGTTTACGGTACTGAAGAAGGAGCGCTTCCGCGGGGAAAATAGACAGTTTCCTCCCAATAATTTCAAGGCGTTCCAAAAGATCACGGATTTCGGCATCTTCCAAAGACGCCGAAAAAACGTTAGCGGTCGGTTCTCGAGAAGGCAGCTGTCCGCTTCTTTTCGAAGTCTTGGAAAATTCTCCTCCGCTCAATGTTTCTTTGGAAGTTTTTTTTACCCTCAATGGGACGAGGACACCTCCACAAGAGAGAAAATCGTTGACGCAAGAACTTGCGGTTCTTCAGAGGCCTCTATCGTGTTAATCCGGCGAGGCTCTCTTTGCGCCAGGTATGAAAAGCCTGAGCGGACCCTTTCAAGAAATGTGTATCCTGCTGCTTCGAAACGGTCGCGTCCCCCGCGGAGGCATACTCTCTCCATCGCTTTTTTCACAGGGATATCAAGCCAGAATGTCCGATCCGGTCTCGGAAAAGAACACCATTCGAACAGCGTTTCGATTTTCCCCGACGGGATTCCTCTCCCCCAGGACTGGTACGCAAGTGTCGAATCCGTGTACCGCTCGCAGATCACGACACCGTCGTCGTCAAGAACCGGGAGAATCTCCCTGCGGACGTGCTCGCAGCGATCTACAAGAAAGAGAAACAACTCGCTCATTGGATGGGAAAGATTACCTTCCAAAATACGTTCCCGTATCCACGAACCGCCGGTCCACCCTCCTGGTTCTCTTGTCCATAAAACGCGCCGTTTTCCTTCGTATTTTTCCTCAAGCATCTTGGCGAGGAGCGCTGCTTGCGTCGTTTTGCCACAACCGTCAATTCCTTCGAACGTGATGAACACGTGATCAACTCTCCGTTTCAGATTCTTCGGATTGCGAAGAGTCGCCGGGCGAGACCGTGATCAGTTTTCGGAGAAGTCCCTCGACGACAAAATCCGATTTGAAGATCTGAAGCGTCCCGTCTTTCAAACGGCGCTGTTTCAACTCGCTTAATAGTTCTTGTTCCTCTTTTGAAACAGGGTCGTCATCATTCGAGCGGCCTTTGCCGCCTTTTGACCGTTTTTCGTAATTAAATTCAAGTATAAGCTCATTATTTGTCTCAAGAGCCGACATCTCCGTGAAAAGTTGCCGGAAATTGTCGATAGTTTTCCATCCCTGAATGATAGCCGATTGATTCAGAGGCTCTATGCCGCCGCCTCGAACAAGGACTTCACAGATACCGGATGCATCCTTAGGGATGGTGAACTTGAATGTTTTCTTCACCTGCTTTTTCCTGTACGGTCGAAGCAGCACGTCAACTTCGACCGTATCTCCGGAGGAGAAGGATTCTCCTTTGAGATTCAGGCCTTCAATATACATAAGCTTTGGCAACGGGGAGAATTCGGTAGTTACAGTTATCCCCAACGGGTAGATCTCGGCAAACGGATTCAGAAACACAACGTCGAGCAGTTCGCTTGCCTCTTTTAAAGCGGCCGCCGCAAGATCGCTGTCTGAAAAGAACATATTCGTTCGAGTCCACCCGTTTATTAACCCCCTCCCCTGCACATTCAAGGTCAGAGTCGCCGTTCCTTGTCCTTTGCGTCCCCAGAGATCGTCTATCAGGCCGGTGAAGACCCCTGCGGTCAGCTTTGCGCCGATGAAAGGATCCGGAACGACGTGAAAGCGTTTCCTCTCTTTGATGTTTCGTTCAGCATCCGAAAAATCGAGAGTCGCCGAGATCGAAGGCGTAAAATAGCCGATTCTTCCGCCTATTCCCTGCGGTCTGTCCTGAGTAACTGTCCCGACAATCTGTAGCGGACTGCCCACTTTGAAAGGAGACTCCAAGCTGGGGATAACTTTGTGGATGTACGCCCTTGCCACGGGATAGTTGACAGCGCCCCTTCCAAGGAAGGGGTGAGCGAAGGCGATAAATCTCCCGTCCGGCGCCACCGCAGTCAGAGTACCGGTAGCGCCGATGGTGACATCTCCCCACGCCAGAAGCACTGTAATGGCGTCCCCGGGCAGCATCTTGGCGTTCATCTCGACCGGAACGGCATCGGTGAATCCTCCGCCTGGAATATACATGTCTCTTCCGAGAAGGGCGGCTGTCTCCCTGGCTTTGCGGGTACTGATTCCATCGATAAAAAGGGGCGAAGAGAGCGGCTCGGCGCCAACGGGTACTATAAGGTCTTCTTCTTCCTTGGTTTCCTTATCGGTATCCGTTTCCTCATCAAGTCTACCATCGTCTTCCCGGTCTTTTTTTTCTGCTTCGGTTAGTGCAGGCGCCGGGGGAATGGACACGGTTTTTTCCGGCCAACTCCAAATCGACGCCATATCCTTGAACGAGGTAACCAGGCCGAGAGTGTGCTCACTGAAATTCCAACCATATCCGATTGCCCCGATAAGCTTGCCGTCGATATACACGGGACTGCCGCTCATACCTGCGGCAATGCCGCCCGTCGCCGCTATAACGGATCCGGAAGCTTTTATCATTATCAGGTGTTTGGGGCTTCCTTTTCCGGGGATCACGCTCACAATTTCCACAGGAAACCGCACAATCTCTCTGCCGGAGACTACGGTAAGCGCGTACCCCTTCATTCCAGGACGAAGATTCTCTACTCCCAGCACCGGGACGGAGGGAGTAAATTGCGACGCTTCGGACTGCTCCGCAGGAGCCAGAAGAAGAACAAGCGCGCATATCAGTAGTCGAAAAAAGTTCATGGGCGGCGATCCTCCCGAGAGAATTTTTACTTTTGCCGCTTCCATCTGAGGAAGCTCATAATAAACCCGTCGATGTCCCCGTCCAGCACGGCGTGGACGTTCCCGATCTCAAAGCCGGTTCGATGATCCTTCACGATAGTATAAGGGTGCAGAACATAAGAACGTATCTGGCTCCCCCAGCTTATCTCCTTCTTCTCTCCCTGAATCGAGAGAAGCTCTTGCTGGCGCTCCTGAACCGCCTTTTCAAAGAGTCGGCTCCGGAGGACTTGCATCGCGACCTGACGATTCATGTGCTGGGATCTTTCGTTCTGACAGCCGACGACGATTCCTGTGGGAATATGTGTAATACGGACCGCCGAGTCGGTCCTGTTGACATACTGGCCGCCGGCTCCGCTTGCCCGAAACGTGTCGACCTTGAGGTCTTCAGGGCGGACTTCCACGGGAACATCCTCAGCCAATTCCGGCGCGACATCAACCGAAGCGAAGCTGGTATGTCGTCTCTTCGCGGCATCGAATGGAGATATTCGGACTAGCCGGTGAACTCCCTTTTCCGCCTTTAAATACCCGTAGGCATACTCTCCCTGTACAAGTACTGTTGCGCTTTTAATGCCTGCCTCCTCGTCCTGGAGGATATCGAGCACTCTTGCGGAAAAGCCTTCTCTTTCAGACCACCGAAGATAAAGGCGCAAAAGCATCTCGGCCCAATCCTGAGAATCGAGCCCGCCGGATCCGGCATGTACTGTGAGAATTGCGTTGCTACCGTCGTACTCCTCGGAAAGAAGCAGCACCATCTGTTCTTTGTCGACAAATTTCCGAAGCGCATCAGCTGTCTGGGAAAATTCTTTCTGCAATTCGTCGTCATCGGCATCCGAAAGCATCTCGTCAAGAGTTTCGAGGTCGCTGAACATACGATCGACCTGGTCCCAGGCATCGAGGCTGCGCTGTAAACGTGCGATATCACGGGATACTTCGCGGCTTTCTTCTTTTGTCCAGAAGTCGGGAGCGATTGTGCGCGCTTCAAGTTCTTCTTTTTTCTGCCTTATTGAATCGAGGTCAAAGACTGTCCTGAAGATCTTTTCGTAAAATCCTCAGTTCCTCCAAAACTGTCGCATTCGGCGTGAGCGCCATGCTTTCTCCTCCTTAGTGGTCACGATCATTGTGTTGAACGATTTTTTATTATATCATTTCAAGGCACGCCAAAGGAGGACGAAAAAAGGAAATGATGAAAGCGCGCCCCGGAACCGTGGACCTCTGCCGCATTCTTATGAACACAGGAGGCGAAATCATTTCGGGAGGTACTCTCGCCGAATTGCTCTCATGTTCCCGACAGAGCGTCTGGAAGAGTATCCGCAACCTTGTCGGAGAAGGATTTTCGATAGAATCCATCCCTCAAAAAGGATACATTCTCCGTGAATTGCCTCGATATGACCTTGCTCCCTCATATATTGGAGCGCTTCTTTCAAATAAGCTTTTTTCTACACCGGAAATTTATCTTTATGAAACGCTTTCTTCTACACAAGTAACTGCAAAACAGTGTGGACGCCGGAGCGGAGCGGAGAATGTCGTCGTTATTTCCGAAGAGCAGACGCAGGGAAGAGGAAGAAGGGACAGGACTTGGGTTTCTCCGCGGGGAAGCGGTCTCTTTCTCTCGTTCTTTTTTAAACCTCGCCTTCTTCCAGGACGACTGCAGCTCGTAAACCTTGCCGCCGGACTCGCTGTGAAAGATGCAGTAGAGCAAACGTGCTCCGTAAGGCTTTCGCTTAAATGGCCAAACGATCTTCTTTGTGAGAATAAGAAGGTATGCGGTATTCTTTCAGAAGCATCAAGTGACTCTGATCGTGTCCGAGACTGTTGTACAGGAATAGGAATCAACATAAACTCCCCGTCTCTTGAAAACAACGAAGAAGCCGAGGTTGTCCTTTCCCGTGCAGCCTTTTTAAATGATATGGTCGAAGGTGTTCACCGCGGGGTCTTGGCGGCGACCCTTTTGGACCGCTTCGCGGATATTCTTGCCGTAATGGAGAGCGATGGCGGAAAAAGCCTTCTTGCGCGCTACCGTAATGAGTGCGTGACTTTGGGGAGAGAGGTTCTCGTCATCGCCGACAATGGAACCGAGAGAGGGCAGGCCGTGAGTATCGGCGAAAACGGCGAGCTTATTGTCCGGAATCGGCACGGAACAGTAGCATACTGCGCTGCGGATGTAGTGCACGCTACACCGGAAGAAAACTAATGCATGTGTTATAATAATGTTTATTATAACGCAAGGGAGAAGATGCAATGCGTCTGACTGAGATGTCCACTACAAGTGGCTGAGCGGCTAAAATAGGTCCGGCGGACCTTTCCAAGATACTGAAAAACATCCCTCTCCCCTCCGACGAGCGGATCTTTTCTTCATGGGCTTCGGGAGAAGATGCGGCTCTCTGGAAGATAGACGACAAAAGGGCCGGTGTGCTTACGGTTGATTTTATCACCCCGGTAGTCGACGATCCCCTTGTATGGGGGAGAATCGCCGCGGCGAATTCTTTGAGCGATGTGTTCGCAATGGGCGGTTTTCCGTTGGTTGCGTTGAACATCGTGGGGTTTCCGGTAAAAAGCCTTGATATGAGCGTATTGGAGGCTGTTTTGGCAGGTGGGTTCGAAAAAGTTCGTGAGGCGGGGGCCTTCTTGCTCGGGGGACATAGCGTCGAGGATAAAGAGCCCAAATACGGTCTCGTTGCGTATGGCGAGGTCGCTACGGATTCCGTGTGGCGGGTGACGGGCGCCCGCCCCGGAGATATGCTGCTTTTGACGAAGCCTATCGGGACAGGGATTGTTACCACAGCGCTGAAGGCGGATATGCTGGAAGATGAACGCAGCCTGCAGGAGGCGATCAGATGGATGTCGGCGTTGAATGATCTGCCGAAACGTCTTGACCATGAACGCCTCTCGTCTGTCCATGCATGTACCGATGTCACAGGATTCGGCTTGGCGGGGCATGCGTTGGACATGCTCTCTTCCAAGGAGATGAACCTCGTTCTGGGCATCCACGATATTCCGCTGCTTCCCGGAACCATCAGCCTTGCGGAGTCAGGGCTCATACCTGCGGGAACGTATAATAACCGCATAGAATATGAAGGGCGTGTTCGCGATCCACGGAAGCATGATGAAGTCGCAATGGATATGCTCTTCGATGCCCAGACTTCAGGAGGCTTGTTGCTGGCTCTTCCTGAGGAAAAATTCCAAGATTTTCTCAACGCGGTACAAGGCCTCGGATTTGAATCCGCTGCGTGTATCGGGCGCTTTACAAAAGGAAACGGTGAACTTGAA
The DNA here is from genome assembly GCA_001604435.1 of Synergistales bacterium Syner_01. Taxonomy (GTDB): domain Bacteria; phylum Synergistota; class Synergistia; order Synergistales; family Aminobacteriaceae; genus JAAYLU01. The sequence goes on along the minus strand of LVBO01000132.1, from coordinate 1,783 downwards.
ATTGTAGACAATATATAGTATCATAGCCAAGGAATATTTTCTTTTCCTCACGCTTTTCGAGGAAAGATAGGAGATGTGTTTCCTTGTTGCTATCACAAAAATCTTCGCGTGGAATCCGGTTCGTATTGAGTCTTTCCATGTTCTGTGCGATGTTGGGTATAGGGATTATCGCACCGGTGCTTCCTCTTTATGCGAAATCTCTCGGCGCGAGCAGCGTGGCCATTGGACTCATAATCGGCTCTTTTTCCTTTTCCCGTATATGGGGTATGCTCGTTTCGGGAGAGCTTGCCGAGCGTATGGACAGAAAAAAACTGCTTTTAAGCGGTCTTTTAGTGTATGCGGCGGCTTCGGTCGCCTATACTTTCGCGTTTTCCACCGAAATGTTGATTTTTATTCGAATCTGGCACGGAATCGGTTCCGCCATGGTAGTACCGATTACCATGGCGATAGCGGCGGATATTGCTCCAAAGGGCGAAGAAGGGGTAATTTTCGGTTCCCTGCAGGCCGCCTTGTTTCTTGGTGTTGGTTGCGGTCCGCTTCTCAGCGGATTTTTAGCCGACACTTTCGGATTTTATGCTCCGTTTTTTGCCATGACCGCCTTGACTCTTCTCGCTCTTTTTCTTGTGTTGGCGCTCTTCCCCGCTTCCCCTCCCAAAAGTATCGCCACTGTAGAGTCGGGCGCCTTGCAGGCTTTCAAGGGCATCGTTTCCGATCCGGAGATGCTGGTAGTCTTCATCTTCCAGTTTTCGTCGGCGATGTGCCGCGGAGTCCTTGTCATGGTCATTCCGCTTTTCGCATCGCAGTTCGATCTCTCGTTATCGAATATCGGCATTATTGTTTCATTGAACTCCGTCTCGACGGGTATTCTACAGAATATATCCGGTAGATTGGCGGATAATGTGCATAAAAATACGCTGATCATTATCGGAGGAATGATCTCGGCTGTTACGCTTATCGGACTCCCGAATCTGACGACGCCTCTCAGTCTCTCCGTAGCGAGCGTGGCTTTCGGAGTCGGTCATGCATTTGCTTCTCCTTCTCTTGCCGCAATAGCCGCCGCCCGGGGAAAAGATTTCGGTTCAGGAAGAACGATGGGACTTTTTAATATTGCCTTCAGTATCGGTATGACGGTTGGCCCGATATTGGTAGGCTCATTATTGGACATCACTGGAAACGGTATCCCGTTCTATATTCTGAGCGCCTTTCTCGCAGCTTCGGCGCTGCCCTTTTTTTCTGTTTTCAAGCGTGCGGCGTGTTAAAAAATACTGGAGTAGATTGGCTTTTCGTTTTCTACTTTCGCGGTGTACGGAGTTGTTTCAGAGCGGCAAGCCTGTTCCATAAGAGGATATACTGATCGTGGAAGAAGAGCAGTATATCCTGGTCAAGAACGGGCTTCTCCAGGAAAAGCACTTCTTTATTGTTTCGCAACGCTTCTTTGAGCTTCTTTGAAGATGTATCCACAATAACCGGAATTCTCCTGTCGAGAGCGTCTCCGAGAAGACCGGAGAGACGATCGAGTTCTTTCTCTTGTTCCCATAACGTTTTTAACGACTCATCGATCGACTCCAACAAACAACCTGCCGCAGTCAGCATTCCGGAAAAATTTCCTCCAATGTAAATAAAGGTCGATCCGCTCAAAAGCCTTCTTCCGACGATGACCGTACTGTCGAGACGTGTTTGAAATTCGGAGAGTCGACGTTGGTAGTACGGATAATTTGGCGGGTCGAACTGCGAGAGGACCGTAAACACCTTCTGCGCAATAAATGGAAGCGAAGAAGGGTCG
>LVBO01000131.1 GCA_001604435.1 Synergistales bacterium Syner_01 | reverse complement strand
CGCCTGCACCGCGAGCACAGTGCAGGAGGTCGCCGCCTTCCCGTCGAGCAGTACCGTGCATGCGCCGCACTCCCCCTCGGAGCACCCTTCCTTGACGCTCGTGAGGCCGAAAACGTTCCGCAGCAGATCAAGAAGCCGCATGGACGGAGATATTTCCACCGAGCGCGGCGCACCATTGACTGTCAGTTCTATGATCACAACGATTCCTCCCGAAGAGTTCCGTTAGATTGTGTGCCTTGCGAGAGGGAGCATCAGAACGGACCGTAGCCCATTAAAACAGCGAATATGAGCGAGAGTGCCGCGACGCCCCAGGTAGCGAACATGAAAGGCATGATGAAGCGTAGCCAGCGGTTGAAAGGAACTTTCGTGTAGATAAGAAAGGCGACAAGCGCCCCCACCGTGGGGTAGCAAAGATTCGACAGGCCGTCGCCGAACTGAAAGGCGAGGATGGCGATCTGCCGCTTCAACTCGATAATGTCCGCAACCGGAAGCATAATGGGAAGCGTTACCAGAGCCTGACCGCTCCCGGAAGGAATGAAAAAATTGATGATGGTTTGTACGATGAACATCGCCACCGAGTTGATTGTTGCCGGCAGGCCTTTCAACGGTTGCGACACGGCGTAGACGATCGTGTCGGCGATACGTCCGTCCGTCATGACGACGCTGATGCCTCGTGCCATGCCGACCGCGACGACGCCGATGAATATGGCCTTTCCTCCTTCCAGAAGAGTATCGGCGATGACGTTCGCTCTGTATCCGGCCACTATGCCCGCGATGATGGCTCCGATGATATAGGCTCCGGACATCTGGAAGAGCCCCCACTTCCAGTGAAAAGTCCCGTAGAGAATCGTACCTATGGTGGAGATGAAAATGAGGAGAATCAGGAATCTGCGGAATGTAAAAGCCGTCTTTTCGGTGGTGTGCATCGCAAGATGCGAAAAGTCGATATCGGCGACTACACTCTGTTTCGGATCTGCGAGAATCCGTTTACCGTAGCGCAGAACGTAGCGGATTGCAAAAGCCATGAGAACGGTGAAGATGAAGAGACGATAGATGAAGCCGGAAAAAAGAGGGGGCTCGGCGAGCTGCTGTCCTATCCCGACCGTCCATGGATTTGACGGTCCGGCGGTCCATCCGACGACGATGGAAACGAGAGGCACGGCAATCCCGACTATGGGGTCGTACCCCATGGCGAGCGCAAGGCCGACGCAGAGAGGAGCGAAAGGAATGGATGCTTCAAGCATACCGGGAAATGCGCCGAGACAGCCGAAAAAGACCATTATTGCCGCGAGGACCCAGTCTTTTCTCTGTTCTCCGATGAGGTCCAAAAGGCGGAAGATCGCTCCGCGAATCGCGCCCGTGCTGTCGAAAAGCTGAATGGACGCTCCGATGATCAGAATCATGAAGATGAGAGCCGATGCATCGTTCATACCCTTTGGAATCGCCATGAAGACATCGAAAAATTTCGCCGGATTCGCCGCTATGTACTGAAAACTGTTCGGGTCGACGATCATTCTCCCGTCCACCTGAACACGGGTGAATTCACCGGCTGGGATGATGTGGGTCAGTATGGCGGTGAAGGCGATAATGCCGAAAAGCAGAACGAAGGAGTGCGGGAAAGAAAAACCTTTCTTGTCGAGGTTGTTCTGACAGTCCATGATCAAAGTCCTTTCTGAATGAATTGAGCCCGGAATCCGTTTATAATATGCTTCAGTGCGGTTTTTCGGCTCCTAAGTCTATCGCTTCAAAATTCTAACCGACCCTCTGTCAAAAACTCGTCAAGAAAACGTCAAAAGGCGATGTCCGTTTCGTAATCCCGGGTTTTCTTCTTCGTTGTTCATGTCTACTCTTGGAGAGTCGGAAAAAGTCGTCCGCATTCAGCTCATGCTTGCAGACGACAAAGGTGCGAAGGAGTTGATCCCGCACAAATTATGGAAGAGCGCCTTCCGCAAGGTTGTCGGTTCTTGACGAATGAATAAATATTCCTTACAATGCAAAGCGAAAAGTGCCGGTTGATGACGACTTCTTGCTGCTTGTTTTCGGTTGTATTCGCAGGTTTTTCTGTTCTCAGAATACCGGGGGGTGAACTTGACGTGCGGAGAAGAGGATTCGTAACGGTGGTGTTTCTGCTTTTCTGGTGTTTTACCGCGTCTTCGGCGGAGCGGGTTGTTACGGCCGCTTCGGACCCGTGGCCGCCGTTTACCGATCCCGATCACCCGAACCAAGGACTCTCGCTCGAAGTCGTCCGTGCGGCTCTGGGAACGGAAGGGTACGAGGTGACGATGCGCTTCGTACCGTGGGCACGTGCGGAGGAGGGCGCCCGGCAGGGTGTGTACGACATCGTGCCGAACGCTTGGATGACCGCGGAGCGGGAAAGGATTTTTTTCTTCAGCGAGCCCTACGTCGAAAACAGAATCGTTTTCATCAGGCGTAAAGGTGAGCCCTTTAAATACGATGGGTTGGAGAGTCTGAAAGGATTTGTTGTCGGCGTTATCCGTGGGTACGGATACGAGGAGTCTTTTTTGCAGGCCTCCGGTTTCGTGAGGGAGGAGGCGAGCGACTTTCTTACGAACATCCGCAAACTTCTCGCTGGGAGAATCGATATGACGCTCGAGGATGAAATGGTCGCTAGGCGCCTGCTTGCGGAGGGCGGCGGAGAATATGCCGAGAAAATCGAATTCGTCGCGGAGCCGCTTGTTGTGAAGAATCTGTACGTCGTCTGCGGACTGAGCAATCCCAGGCACAGAGAGATCATCGAGGCGTTCAACGGAGGGCTCCGAAGCATCCGGGCGGACGGAACATACGACAAGATCATGTTTTCGTACGGTTTTCCGTAGACCTGCTCGCCCCCGGGAATATCTTGGAGGAACGAGGCGTTTCGGACGTCCGGGGGTGGTGAAACCGCGGATTCTCGTCCCCCGGACGTCTGTATGATCCTTTATTTCGCCCCCTCGATCCATGGTCTGGGATCAACCGATTTTCCCTCCTTCAGAACGTGGAAGACGAACCTCGGTTCCGAGCCTTGGGCCTCTCCTACGAGCGCGATGCGCGTGCCTCGTTTGATTTTCTCGCCGGATTTGACGTAGATGACCCCCAGCCCGCCGTAGAAGGTGGCGATTCCGTCCCCGTGATTCAAAAATATCGCGTTGCCGAAGTTACGCATCCACCCTCCGTGGAGTACCGTCGCGTCCGCCGCCGCATGGACGGGCTCCCCGAGAGTTGCTTTTGCCGAGAGCCCCTCGCCGAAACTCGTTCCCGTATGGGCGGGCGGAGTGCCGCCTCGCAAGGGCCATGTCAGAAGGAGATGTGGGGCCGGCGCAGGCGGGAGGTCGGGTTTCTTCTCGGCGACCGGTTCTCTTTTCGTCGGTCCGGGATGCGCGGGCGCATCCGTATTCTCTTCCGCGCTTCTTGGAATTGAAAGCGTCTCCCCGATTCTGATAATAGATTTCTCCGTGAGTCCGTTCACCTGCAGCAGCGAGGTCAGCGAAACGCCGTAGATCCTGGAGATGCGGTACAGCGTATCTCCCTCGCGGATCGTATGCGTCCTCGCGGCTCCGGCGGCGGGAGTCTCCGTCGCCTGAGCTGCGGAAGCGTATGGAGACGCGCTCTGTGCAGGCGCCGTCGCAGCTGTCTTCGGCGCGGAGATTTTCTCTTCCGGGGCGGAATCGTCCGTCAACGGCGTTAAAAACTCATCGGAGTACCTTGGTTTCGGCCACGCTCCCAGGCCGCGGCGCTTTGCTTCATAGAGCGTTGCGAGGACCTCTCCCGGTGACTTGGGAATGAGCAGAACCGTCCCCGCCGAGGGCAGCGCCTCGGTTGCCGCAAGTCCGTTGGCTGCCGCGAGGTTTGCGGGGTCGACGCCGTGTCTCCCGGCCACCGACAGCACGGTGTCTCCGGCTTTGACCGTGTAGACGCTGAACGGGGGCTGTTCCGCGAAAGCGGAAGGCGCCGCCGGTATGACGAGAAGTAGTGCGAGAAAGAGTATTCGCCTCATGCTCTGTTCAACCTCCTGGCGTCCCGAAGGACGTGATGTTCGCCCGGCGGAGTGCTCTTCCGGCACGGGAGAGGAGCAAATCGTTCTGTACTATAATATACCTCGAAAAAGCGCTGCCGGGGAGAAGAAGCGGCACATTCCGTTCTGTTCCCTCCGCCTATTATATTCCAGTGAAACGAGATGATTGCGTGTTTGAAGCAGAATACTCCATACCGTACGCGGGGATTGGTCCGGACGGGGCCATGAAGCTTCCCGTCCTTCTCGATATTTTGCAGGACATGGCCGACCGGGATGCGCACAGGATGTCCATGACCGTGGCCGACCTTCTGCCGAGAGGCCTGAGCTGGGTTCTGCGCCAGTACAGGGTCGTCGTGGACCGGTATCCGGGGCACGAAAGTCTGTTGAACGTCAGCACGCGGCACGGGCCGCGGCGGAACCTGCATTCGATCCGTACCTTCGAGGTTCGCGACGCCGCGGGACCCGTGGCGTCGGCGTGGACCAGCTGGATCCTTATCGATACTGCTCGCGGACGTCCTCTCCGTCTCGACCGGCACACTACGGAGGTCTACACGAGAGAAGCTTACCCGATGGATGGAGACGCTCCTTCTCTTCCGGTTGTGGAGGAGTTCGCCTACGACACTTTTTTCTCCGTCCGCAGGTGGGATCTTGACAGAAACGCTCATGTGAACAACGCCGTGTACTTCTCATGGGCGGTCGAATCGGCGCCGGATGTAATTGCCGCGGAGTACGAGCTTGGGAAAGTGGAGGCGGAATACCTGAAACCGGTGGAGAAAAACGGCGACGTGCGGGTCAGGACCGCGCTTCTTCCAGATCTTCAAGGCGAAAAAGGCTTCTTCCACTTGATCGACGGTCCTGACGGAGAACCGAAGGCGCATTTTGCTACCTGGTGGAAAAAAAGGAAATAAACTTCTGAAAGAAAATTCGCCATTGACAACTCTCATCTTTCTCTCTAGAATTGGTTTGTTTCTTCAATAAACTAATCTCCGTACCGTAAGCCGTCGTATCGCTTCGATGCAGAGGAGGGACGGGATGAGAATCCGGAGCATCAACGCTGAAAAAATGGGTCTTTCCAACAGGCTGACCCTGTTGAACCTTATTCGCACCACTCCCGGGGTGAGCAGGCGGGAACTTGCCCGCCTCGCCGGGCTTGATCCCAGTACAGTCACAAAAATTATCGCCTCGCTTCTGGAAAAAGGGCTTGTCATCGAACACGGAGTGCGCGACGCCGATCACCCGGGGAGGAAATCCATCATGCTCCGTGTATACCGATCGGCCGCCGTTGCGTTAATTGCAGAAATCGGCGTCGAGAAAACCAGAATCGCGAAAGGGTTTCTCGACGCTTCATTCGAAGTGCTTGACGAATTCGATACGCCCCTCGACGAGGATGCATTTTTCTCCGTATTTGCCGAGAGCCTGCGAACAAAAGTGTTCTCTTTCCCTCATACGGAGTATTGCGCGCTGAGCGTCTCCGTTCCGGGAATGGTGGAGTGGGGAAGCAACGTGTTGCGCTCTCTTCCGCATATGGGGTGGAAAAACGTCGATTTCGAGGCGCGACTCGGGGAGTTTCTTCCCGAGATGGACCTCCCCGTGTTCACGGCGAACGAAGCCAAACTTTCCCTGATCGCGGAGATGTTCCGGAACTGCGGAGTCTCCAGGCTGCACAGCGGCGTCTATGTCTATCTTTCGCAGGGGGTGGGAGGCGCCATCCTCATGGGGGATAAGATCATTCATGGTCTCGGCAATACGGCGGGCGAAATCGGGCACATGACCGTGGATCCTTCGGGGCCCCTCTGTCACTGCGGCAATCGGGGGTGTTTCGAGACGTTCGTCTCCATCGATACTGTTGTGAAAAACTTCGAGAGCTTGGGAAATTCACTGCCGGGGAGCGATTTTCGCGAAAAATTCAGAGCGCTTCTCGGGTTGTTTCAGGATGGGAACGACGGCGCGCGGCATATACTCGACGAGATGGGGGAGTTTCTCGCGACGGGCATCGGCAACCTCGTCAGCATCCTTAACCCCGACTTTATCATGCTGGGAGGTATGGGATCCATCCTGCCTCCCTCGTTTGTCGCGAAAGTCGGAGATGCAGTCGAAAAAAAGACGCCCGTCGCCACATCTCCGGAT
>LVBO01000632.1 GCA_001604435.1 Synergistales bacterium Syner_01 | reverse complement strand
AGCACTGTCTCGCAGTGAGCAGCGGAACGGCGGCGCTTTACGTTCCGTTCAAGGCGATGGGGATCTGCCCCGGCGACGAGATCATCACATCCTCGTTCACCTTTATCGCCACGGTTGAAGCCATCCTGGAGTGCGGGGCCGTTCCGATCCTCGGAGACGTCGACGAAAGTCTGAATCTCAGCCCCGAATCGGCGGAGGATCTCATTACGGAGCGCACAAAAGCGATCATGCCGGTGCACATGTTCGGCGCCGCGGCGGACATGGATGCTTTCAGCGCACTGGGAGCCAAATACGGCATCCCCGTCGTCGAGGACGCCTGCCAGGCTATGGGAGGAACATATAAAGGCAAGGCGCTCGGGACAATGGGGCTCTGGGGATCCTACAGTCTGGACCCGAACAAGCTCCTTACAGTCGGCGAAGGCGGCCTGATCGTGACCAACGACGACGAGCTGTACAGTAAAATGGAGTACTACCATGACCATGGGCACATCCACAGTAAACTTCTCGACAGAGGAGCCGAGGGAAAGGCTTGCCTTGGATTCAACTTCCGCATGAGCGAACTGCAGGGTGCGCTTGGTCTTGTGCAGGCGGCAAAAATGCAGCAGGCCATTTCGATGACCAGAAAGACGAAATCGACGATTCTTGACGCCGTGAAAAAGACGGGGCTTGAACTCCGAGACCTTCCGGACAGGGAAGGCGAAATCGCCACGCAGATCGTTTTTCTTCTCCCGACGCCGGAAAAGGCCCTGCTCTTCCAAAAAGCTGCAAAAGAGGCCGGAGCCGGATGTTCCATTCTCTCGGGCAACACGTGGCACTACGCGAAACACTGGACGACCCTTCGCGAGGGAATGATGTACAGCAGAACGAGGATACCTTACGATCTCGTGGACACTATGCCGCTGTATCGTCCGCTCGATTGGGAACGGACCGAAAAGATCCTGAGCAGAGCGGTCATGTTCGGGATCAACATCGTAATGGACGACGCCATGGTGGAAAAGTTGATCACGGCGATTAAAGCCGGAGCGAAAGCCGCGCTTTAATTGAAACCCAAGCCGAAAAAAAGCCTCCGCAAATCGCGGAGGCTTTTTTTCGTGCGTTTGCTTGCTTCTCCGTTACCGTGTCTAACTTACATGAGAGCGGGCGTTCCCGGACCAAGAGGCAGACCGAGCGTGTACCACACGATCAGCAGCGCGGTGAAGCAGATGAGGTATGCAATGGTATAAGGCATTTCAAGCGAAATAACCGTTCCGATACCGATCTTCGTATCCGGATCGGTGCGGTACTGCTCCAGAAGACCGATAATGACCGGAACATAATAGGAGAGCGGCGAAATAATATTGGACGAGGAATCTCCAATACGATAAGCAACCTGCGTCAACGCCGGAGAGAAACCGACAATTGAGAACATCGGCACGAAAATCGGCGCGAGGATAAGCCACTTCGCCGAACCGCTGGTGATGAAGAGGTTGATGAATGTGCAGAGCAGGATGAACATGATGAGCAAGGGGATACCACCGAGGTTCATATGTTCCAGCCAATGCGCTCCGTTTACTGCGAGCACGGTCGTCAATTTGCTCGCATTGAAAAGTTGAACAAAAACAGCAGCAGGCAGAACTACGACCAGGAAGCTGAGTCCTCCGGCGAGTCCCTGCTGCATAAGTTTGGGTACGTCGTCCATCTTTTTAATAGTCCCCGCCCCGAATCCGTACGCGATTCCGACGAAGAAGAACAGGAAGAAGAGTATACCCACCACGCTGCTCAAGAACGGAGAGCGAGGGACGATTGAACCGTCGTCGGCTCTGAAGAAAGAGCCTTCCGGAATTGTAAGATAGAGCAAAACACCGATGCAGAGAACACCCATCACGGTCGCCCAACGAAGACCGCGGTTTTCTTCAGGAGTGACGGCGTGCTTCAGCAGTTCATCGGAATTTTTATCATGAGCCGCATCACCGAGTATTTTTACGGTGAACTTTTCGGTCACGAAGGTAGTGACGAACATGACAACAATCGTAGCAACAGCCATGAAATACCAGTTGATCAGCGGATGCGTCGGTCCGGCGATATTCATGCCTTTTGCCGCCGATTCAGTGATGCCCGCAAGAAGCGCATCGGTCCCGGCGATAAAAAAGTTCGCCGTGAAACCTCCGCTTGCGGCGGCAAATCCAGCGATGATTCCAACCCATGGATTTCTCCCCAACGCTTTGAAGACTGCCGCGCCGATGACAGGAGTAAAGATGATGCCGGCGTCGGATGCAAGGTTGGCGTTGATTCCGACCAGAGCAAGCACCGCCGTAACCAAATAGGAAGGCGCTCCCAGTATGGTTTTTCTCATGAGCGCCGAAATCATACCGGAACGTTCAACGATCCCTATACCGAGCGTCATGACCATGACCAAACCGAGCGGAGCAAAATTCACGTACGTTTTGACGAAATCGGCCATAAATGCCCGCATCTGTTTGAACGTCAGCAGATTTTCGACGGCGACCGTAACCTCCTGAGGAGCCTCTCCCGCCTTCGCCGCCATATACTTTACAGCGACGCCGGCGTTACCAAGGTAGTACGAGAGACCGACGACGATGAGCGAAAGGTAGATAAAAAGCCAGAACGGATGCGG
>LVBO01000130.1 GCA_001604435.1 Synergistales bacterium Syner_01 | reverse complement strand
CCGCGGGCGATCTTGTTCACGCGGTCGTAGATCTCCTCGACCTGCGGCGTGCGCGGGGCGCGAAGCAGATAGAGCACCTCGGCCTTCGGCTGCACCACGTTGGGGGAGAAACCGCCCGAGTCGGTGATGGCGTAGTGCATCCGCGCCTCGGGGATGACGTGCTCGCGCAGGTAGTTCACGCCGACGTTCATCAGCTCCACCGCGTCGAGCGCGCTCCGCCCCAGGTGCGGACAGGCGGCGGCGTGGGCGCTCTTCCCCTTGAAGCGATAGGCGACCTGGAAGTTGGCCAGCGAGCTGAAGGGGAAGACCGCGTTCACCGAGCCGGGGTGCCAGGTGAGCGCGGCGTCCACGTCGTCGAAGACGCCCGCCCTCGCCATGAAGGCCTTCCCGGAGCCCCCCTCTTCGCCGGGGCAGCCGTAGTAGCGCACCGTGCCGCTCTTCCCGCTGCTCTTCAGGTACTCCCTGAAGGCGACGGCCGCGGCGAAGGCCCCCGCGCCGAGGTTGTTGTGGCCGCATCCGTGGCCGTTGCCGCCGGGGACCAGCGGCTCCTTCTCCGCGACGCCGCCCTTCTGGCTCAGCCCGGAGAGCGCGTCGTACTCGCCCAAAAAGGCGATCACCGGCGAGCCGCTCCCCCACGAGCCGCAGAAGGCCGTGGTCACGCCGCCCGTCCCGCGCTCCACGTCGAACCCCTCTTTTTCAAGAGCTTGGCAGAGCAGCTCCGCCGAACGAAACTCCGTGAACGCCGTCTCGGCGAATTCCCATATCTTGTCGTTCAGTTCGATGAACAGGTCCCGTTTTTTTTCGATGAAACTCCCGAGTTCCGCCTTCCGCATCGTCGGTTCCCTCCTACGTCTTCTTTTTCGCCGCCTTCTTCAGCAGCGAGTCCAGGCCGCCGATCACGGCCCGGGAACTCTTCTCCAGCCGGGCGAACATCCTCTCGGCGGTCTTGCGATCGCCGCTCCGGAACGCCTCGGACGCTTTGCGCGCCATTTCGTGGACCTCGCGGTGAGGGTCGTCCATCCGCGCGAACGCCGCCTCGCCCTTGAAGCTGTTCTCCGGGGCGAAGTACCATTTGCCCAGACGGCACTCGGTATGCGCGTTCACATCCTCCGGCGAGACGCTTTCCAACCCCTGGAGCATGTTGCTGATGCGCACCTTCCAGAGAAGATGGTCGGACTTCGCCTTTTTGATCAGCTCGTCGTCGGGGAGCTTCGCGGCGCCGGCCGCATCGACTTTGAAGAGTTTCACGGCCTCGGTCAGGTTCGACGCCATGGCGTTCAGCTCCGCCGTTCCCGCGCCGATCGTCTCCATCGAGGCCGTCGTCTCCTCCGTCGCCGCCGCCACCTGCTCCGACTTCTCCGCCGTCGTGCCGATAACCGTGCTCATGGAGGCGATGAGCTGGATGATCTTCTCCGAGCTTGCGACTTCTTCGTCGGTGATGGAGACGATGCTGCGCACGGCACCCTCGGAGCGTTCCGTCGCCGAAAGGATATCGTCGAGAGCCTCTCCGGCGCGGCGCACCACGGCGCCGCCGCGCTCCACTTCGGTTCGGCTTCCGCGAATGCCCTCGACGGAGACCGCCGTCTTGTCGACGATCTTCTGGACGAGATCGGCCACGCCCGCAGCCTCCTTGTTGGACTGTTCGGCGAGGAGACGCACTTCGTCGGCGACCACGGCGAAACCTCGTCCCGCTTCCCCGGCCCGCGCGGCCTCGATGGCGGCGTTCAGCGCGAGCAGATTCGTCTGCCTGGCGATGCCCGTAATCGTCTCGGTGATGGAGCCGATCCGACGAGAATAGTCGTTCAGCGCCTCCATCTGCTCCTCCGTTTCGGCGGTGAGGTTTTTGATGCTCTCCATCGCGGCCACTGCCTCAAGGACGGTCTCGCGCCCTTCGCGGGCGGTCTCGATGGTACGGACGGAGCTGTCGAAAGCATCGCCCGCCTTCTGCTGCGCCATCTGAATCAGCGAGGAAAGTTCCAGGAGCACCTGGTTCGTCTCCAGGGAAGCGTGCGCGCCGTTCTCCGCCTCTTCCGAAACGGAGGCGATGTTATACGCCACCTCCTGCGACGCGGAAGAAACCTCCGCCGCGGACGCCGCGATCTCCTCGGACGAGGCCGCCAGCTCCTCGGAAGCGCGCCGCACCCGGTCCACAGTGTCGGCCTGGCGCTGCACCATCTGGTTGAAGGTCGCGGTCAGCTCGGAGATCTCGTCGTCGGTCCGTATCTCGCCGTAGACGGTGAGATCGCCGCTCCCCGCGGCCGCCATCAGCCCGCGGAGATCCAGCAGCGGACGGGCGATCCTCCGGGCGAAGATCGTCCCGAAGAGCGCCACCGCCCCCAGGACAACGAGCGTCGTCCAGAGCACGCTCCGCGCAATCCCGTTCCGCATGGCCGTCACGCCCTCGCGGGAGACGGACGCGGCGATCATGCCG
>LVBO01000129.1 GCA_001604435.1 Synergistales bacterium Syner_01 | reverse complement strand
GCGGGGCTGCGCGAACGGATGGCCGAGACGGCCGAAGACGTCCCCGAAGCGCTGCGGGGGCTGCCGCTCTCGCTTGTGGCGGCGGGGCTCATGGCGCTCGCCTTCATGGGCTTTCAGGGCATAATCTGACGGAGGGACCGACATGGAAAGCATACTCTACTCGACGTTGGTTCTGGGGGGGCTCGGCCTCGCGTTCGGCCTGCTGCTCGCCTTCGCGGCGAAGAAATTCTTCGTCTACGTGGATCCGAGAATCGACGAGGTCCGTTCGCGGCTTCCGGGCGTCAACTGCGGCGCGTGCTCCTTCGAGGGGTGCGACGTGTACGCGGAAAACGTGGTGGCGGGGAAGGCGCCCATCAACCGCTGCCCCGTCGGCGGCGCGGAGGTGGTCGAGGCGCTTGCGCGCATCATGGGAACCGAGGCGACGCCCGGAGCGAGGATGGTGGCCTCGGTGCGCTGCCGCAGCGTCTGTTCGCCCGAAACGGATGCCTATATCTATCACGGCGTCTTCGACTGCAAAAAGGCGGCGGTTCTTCCCGGCGGAGGCCCGCGGAACTGCGCCTACGGCTGCCTCGGTTTCGAGAACTGCGTTCGGGAGTGCGATTTCGGAGCGATCAGCATGCGCGACGGTATCGCGGCGATCGACCGCGATCTCTGCGTCGGATGCGGCAAGTGCGTCGCGGAGTGCCCCCGGGGCGTCATCGAACTGATTCCGGCCTCGCAGCCTGTTCGCCTTGCCTGCAACAACCCCGAGAAGGGGGGGCATCTGCGGGAGATCTGCTCCGTGTGTTGCATAGGGTGCGGTCTCTGCGCCAAACTCTGCCCCGAAAAGGCGATCGCCATGGATCGCAATCTTCCGGTCATCGACCCTGCGCTCTGCACCGGGTGCGGCACATGCGCCGAGCGCTGCCCGATGAAGTCGATTCTCTTTACCCGGTCGGCCTCTGTTCCGCAGCTTCAAGCGGAGAAATAACAACCGGCCGCCCTGGAGACACGAGAGCAAGCGCCCCGCCTTTCTTCCCGGCGGGGCGCTTGCTTTCTCCGTTACACGTTGGCGACGTCGGACTCCTTGATGAAGAGCGACGTGACGAGGAACCCGCCGACGTAGGAGATCAGGATACCGACGAAGTAGTTCATGATGCTGCCCGGCTGCATCAGAGGAAGCGCGACCAGTCCGGACGGCCCCCAGGAGGTGGCCATGACGCCGGTCGCCATGACGTACGCGCCGCCGAAGCCCGCGCCCAGTCCTGCGGTGATGAACGGCTTGCCCAGAGGGAGCGTGACGCCGTAGATCAAGGGCTCGCCGATACCGAGCACGCCTGCGGGGAGCGCGCCCGCGATGACGCTCTGGATGCGCGCGTTCTTCACCTTTCGCGCCTTCAGCCAGATGGCGACCGCCGCGCCGACCTGCCCCGCCCCCGCCATCGCGAGCACCGGGAAGAGGGAGACGCCGCCGAAGTTCTGGAGCTGGATGGCGTAGATGGGGATGAGGCCGTGGTGCAGCCCCAGCAGGACCATGGGGAGGAAGAGCGCGGCGAGGACGTAGCCGGAGATAATGCTCACGACGGTGTTCTCGGAGTTGATGATCAGGCCGAGCGCCTCGACCAGCCAGTCGGAGAAGTAGCCGGAGACGGGCATGATGACGAAGACCATCCCCAGCGCGACGATCAGGAGCGTGATCAGGGAGGTGAAGACGAGGTCGAGCACGTCGGGAACGAGCTTGCGCACGCGCTTCTCGACCTTGGCGAGAATGTACACGCCGACGATGACGCCGATGATGCCGCCCTTGCCGGTGGTGAGAATGGAGTTCAGCGGGACGTCCTTGTCGAAGAGGCCGAGGAGCTGCGAGATTTCGTTGATCTGCGCACCGACGGTCATCGCGCCCACCATGCCGCCGAGCGCCTCGGTCGCGCCGAAGCGTTTCGCCGCGTTGACGCCGGTGAAGATGGCGAAGTAGCCGAGGAAGGCCGAGCCTCCGAGCTGGCAGATCAGACGGGCGAACTCCCAGCCGGGACCCGCGATCGCCTGCTGCTTCAGCATGGTGGCGAGGAGGCTACCCACGCCGTTGAAGATGCCCGCGGCGATGATCGCCGGGATGAGGGGGATGAAGATGCCCGCGATGGTCTCGAGGGCCGTCTTGAGCGGTCCCTTCTTCTGCCCTTGCTTGACCGCGGCCTTGTTCTCCTCCCAGTCCTCCGTCACGGCGCTGTCGCGCGCGAGGCCGAACTCCTCGACGAGAATGTCCGCGACCTTCTTCGCCTTGCCGGGGCCGACGACGACCTGAAGGGTCGCCCCCTCCACCACGCCGAGCACCCCGTCGGTCGCCTTCAGTCCGGCGACGTCCGCCTTGGAGGCGTCCTTCAGGCGCATGCGAAGCCGCGTCATGCAGTTCGAGGCGGAAAGGACGTTCTCCGCCCCGCCGACCTGCTCCAGAATCTTTCCGGCCAATACCGTGTTCGCTTCCATACAGACACACACCTCTCCTGTTGAAATGCCGCGCTCCGCGAATCCGCGCGAAGGCCGTCCCGCTGCGGCGGCCATTGGCGCGGAAACGCGGAGCTGCGGGGAAAACTCACCGCAGGGCGAGCCGCACGCGCCCCTTCGCCGCCTCCAGCTTCGCACGAGCCTCGTCGAGCGGGCAGCCGAGCAACAGCATCACGATGGCGTGCTTCACGCTCCCCTCCGCCTTTTCGAGGTACTCCCGGGCCGTTTCCTTATCGACCTCGGCGGCGTCGGCGACGATGTTGACGGCCCGCGTCCGGAGTTTCTCGTTCGTCCGCTGCACGTCGACCATCAGGTTCTTGTACACCTTGCCTATGCCCACCATCGCCATCGTGGAGATCATATTGAGCGCCAGCTTCTGCGCCGTCCCCGCCTTCAGCCGCGTGGAGCCGGCGAGCACCTCCGGGCCGGCGTCGATCTCGATGGCGATGTCCGCCGCAGCGCCCACCGCGGAGTTTTTATTGCACGTAACGCCGATCGTCGCGCAGCCGACGCTCTTCGCGTACTCCAGCGCGGCGATCACGTACGGCGTGCGTCCGCTGGCCGCGATCCCCACCACGGTGTCCCTGGAGTCGACCCCGAGTTCCTTCAGGTCGTCCACGCCCATGGTCGCGCTGTCCTCCGCGCCCTCCACGGAGCGCACCAGCGCTCCCATACCGCCCGCGATACGCCCCACGACCATCTCCGGCGGCGTACCGAAGGTGGGAACGCACTCCGTCGCGTCGAGGATTCCCAGCCGTCCGCTGGTCCCCGCGCCCAAGTAGAGCAGTCGCCCTCCGCTCTCGAAGGAGCGGACCGCGGCCTCCACCGCCTTCGCGATGGCGGGGAGCTGCTCTCCCACCGCGGGGGCGACTTTCGCGTCCTCCGCGTTCATCACCCGGAGGGCCTCGTCGAGAGGCATGTTGTCCAGGTCGAGCGTCTTTTCGTTGCGCTGTTCCGTCGTCAGGTGCTTCAGTTCGATCATGAGCGATTCGTCCTTTCGTCGTGTGCGTCGTCGCGGCGCTCTCCGGCGGAGCCCCGTCGCTACGCTTCCGGTCGCAGATGCCGCTCCAACACCTCGCGGAGCGTGAAAAGGTCCGCCGGTTTGGAGATGTAGTCGTCCATGCCGCTTGCGAAGCAGCCCTCCCTCGTCGCGGGCTGCACGTCGGCGGTGAAGGCGACGATCCGCGTCCGCCGCCCGGCCCCCTCCAGCTCTCTGATCTTCCGCGCCGTCCAGTGCCCGTCTCGTCCGGGCATCTGGAGGTCGAGAAAGATCAGGTCGGGAGCGTGCTCGCGGAAGCGCTCGACCCCCTCTTCGCCCCCCTCCGCCTCGACGATGTCGGCGTCGAGCAGCTTGGAGAGCAGCAGCCGAAGCAGCCGCCTGTTCAGCTCCTCGTCCTCGACGATCAGGATGGCGGGCCTCTCCGCCGGCATGAACGGCTCCTCCGGAACGGTCCGCACGACCTCTTTCTCCGCCGTCTCCGAGGGCTCGGCACGCTCCGCCCGAAGGTCGAAGAAAAAGCGGCTTCCCTCGCCGGGGACGCTCTCGACCTTCAGTTCGCTCCCCATCATCTGAAGGAGCGCGCTGCAGATGGAGAGGCCCAGTCCGGTGCCGCCGTACTTTCGCGTGTTC
>LVBO01000128.1 GCA_001604435.1 Synergistales bacterium Syner_01 | reverse complement strand
CGTCGTAGCCGTCGCGGGCGACGTACTCGTCGATCTTTTCCGGATCGATGAGTCCGCTGTTCCGCAGTACGATGCGCACCTGACTGTCCATACGTTCGTTCTCGCACGCCTTGGAGGAAGGGTCGAGGATCACCGCCCTCTGGACAATCTCTCCACGAACCGCGTGCGATTCGGCGATCTCCTTTGCGAGCGCCGTATCCACCTTGCCGTAGGCGATGGATTTTCCGTCGCGTTCGATCTCCACGATGGGCTCCATATAACAGAGTCCTATACAGCCGACTTTTTTTATCTCGACATCGTCGCGCCCTTTCAAAGCGGAGAGAAGCGTTTCGTATATCGGGACGGCGCCTGCGGCAACGCCGCAGCTCGCCAGACCGACTTTCACGATAGTTTTGGTCACCTTGCACACCTCCATGAACTAATCCGCAGCGCCGTTTCCCGAGGAGGCGCGGCGCACGGATTCAAGGACATCGACGGCTTTTTCGGGTGTCAACAGCCCGAACACTTCCTCGTCCACCATCATAACGGGCGCCAGACTGCAACATCCCAGACAGGCGACGAACTGCAGCGTGAACACTCCATCCGAAGTGGTTCCGCCGTCGGTCACCGAAAGATGCCGCTGAATCTGTTCCCCGATACGCGCCGATCCCTGAACGTGACATGCCGTTCCCCGGCAAAGGCGGATCACATGCTTTCCCTCCGGCTGCAGGCGGAACATGGCGTAAAACGTGGCGACGCCGAACATCTCCGCCGCTGGAATATCCAGCTCATGCGCGATATAATCCATCGCTTCCGGAGCGATGTACCCCATCTCCTTCTGGAGATCCGCAAGAAGCGGTATGGTGATCCCCTTTCTTCCCCGGTATCGGTCCGCTATTGGAAGAAGTCGCTGCTCCAAAGCGGAACTCACGGAGGGCTCCGTCGACATGGTCATTTTCTCTCCTCCTCGTGCATTTTCAATGAAATACCCCGGTGATGGTATTTATTATACCGCGTATTCAGGGCAATTTCTCGTCCCGGTCAAAATTGGGTATATAATAGACTCGACATGAAGAAAGGGTTGATATATACTCCCTACAGGTATTTAAATTTTTTCGGAGGTGTTTACAATGATCACAGTGTATTCAACGAAGACGTGCCCTTGGTGCACAAAGGTAAAAGAGTATCTGGAGGGAAAGAACGTCGGTTTCGAGGTAGTCGACGTTTCAACCGACCGGGAAGCGGCCATGGAGATGGTCAAAAAGACAGGACAGATGGGCGTTCCTGTGACGAAGATAGGCGAAAAGTTTATTGTAGGCTACAATCCGGAGGCCATCGACGAGGAGATAGCAAAACAGAATCAGTAACGCGTCAAGGGAAGGAGTGGAGAAAGTGGCGAGAGGAACCCGTTCAGGCTCCGATCTGCTTACTGTTTCGTTCGGAATGGCGATTGACGACGGGGCGGATTCGGCGTCTCCCCGCGGAGTGAGCGTCGAATCGCTGAAAGAGAGCGCGGAAATCCTGGAGAAAGGTGATGCCTGGCTCCGGGAAGGACGTGCCGAGGGGAGAGACGGAGTGGGATGGCTTGCCCTCCCTTACCGGGATATCGGCGATATCGAAGAAGCGGCCGGATGGCTGCGGGGATTCAATGCAGTTGTCCAGGCAGGGATCGGGGGTTCCGCCCTCGGTAATTTGATGCTGCACGGCGCGCTTCTTCCTCCGTACTGGAACGAACTGCCCGAGGCGAAACGGGGCGGCCCCAGATTCTACCTTGCCGACAACGTCGACCCGCAGGACAGCAGGACGGTCTGGAACCTTATCGAGCCCGAGAAGACCGCCTTCATCGTCATCAGCAAATCGGGGAGCACCGCAGAAACAATGGCGAACTTCCTTTTCTTTTGGGACCGTCTGAAGGTGGAGCTGGGTCCGAAAAGAGCCGCGGAACACGTTCTTGTCATCACAGACGAAGAAAAGGGCGTCCTGAAGCCCTTTGCCGATGAGATCGGCTGCCGGCGTCTTGTGCTTCCTTCCGATGTCGGCGGACGGTTTTCGGTACTCTCTTCAGTGGGTCTTCTCTCCGCCTGCACTCTCGGACTCGACGGGAGAAAACTTCTCGCGGGAGCCGCCGAGATGGACGAAAAGCTTGCGCAGCGCACTTCTCTTTTCGAGAATCCAGCGTGGCTTCTCTCCGCTCTCTCCGTAACGCACTATCGGCACGGACGAAACATGACGGTCATGATGCCGTACGAAGATGCGCTCGAACGATTCTGCGAGTGGTTCGCGCAGCTCTGGGGCGAGAGCCTTGGAAAGAACGGCGTCGGATCCACTCCTGTCCGGGCGCTGGGCGCCATCGACCAGCATTCGCAGATTCAGCTGTACACCGAAGGCCCGGATGATAAACTCTTCACTATCATTACCGTATCCGAACCGGAGGAGGATATCGTGATTCCCGAGACGGAGGAGCAGTCGCTCGTCCCCCTTGGATATCTCTTCGGCCAGTCGATGAATTCTCTGCGCCGTTATGAGGCGCTTTCGACCGCAGCAGCTGTCGCCAAGGGTGGAAAGCCGGTCGTGACCGTCGAGATTCCCCGTCTGGATGAACGGAGGCTCGGCGCCCTGATTCAGTTCTACGAACATGTAACGGCGCTTACGGGGTATGTTCTGGATGTGAACCCGTTCGACCAGCCCGGGGTGGAGCAGGGGAAGAATTACACCTACGGATTGATGGGGCGGCCAAACTACAGCGCACAGGCTCTTGAAGTGACGAAGCTGGCGGAGAAACTCTCGCTCAAGGAAGTCACGCTCTGATACATTCAAGCTTTTCAGAAAAGAAAAAGGCCGCGCGGAGAGCAGCTCTCGGCGCGGCCTTTTTTTAGTATCGAAAAGCTATTCCGCCCACCCTGATTCGGGTTCGTCCACCCTGTCCGCCACAACGACGCCCAAATTTCTGTCGCCGTCGGTGTACACGGAAAAAGAGCCCGAATAGATGCGCACCCCTGCGTGTCCGCCGAGGGCATAGGGGGAGGAGTCGAAGAAGTGTTCGTCGAAGACGTTGTTCTTTGCGCCTTCGTACACGGGCATGTACAAAATACCGTCTATCTCAAGATCGGTGAAGAAATGCGTGCCGAACGAGAGTTCCGGCATATATCCTTCTTTTGGAAATCCAACCTCCACGATACAGCAGCAACGCGTAATCTCGTTGTACTGGACCGGAACGCCGAGCAGCGGATTGCTTGATCCGACCCGACCCGGCGCCACAAGGACGAATCTGGAGCCTTTCAACATGTTGTTTACGGAACCTATCGCCCTCGCGACATCGTGAAAACGCGTTTCCTGCGCGTAGACATGATGGTCGATATAGACGAGGTAGGGGATGTTTTCCTTTACGCCGTGCGTAACCATTCTGTCCGCCCGCAACACGACGTTGCGTTTTTCGAGCGGAGGTATGGTCGCCGTCGACGTCTGTTCGCTGATCCAGAGGGGGCGCGCCTGAACGATCTCCACGAGATCTTCGGTCGGGTGGAACGCGAACTCGACATCGGCGGGCACTCCCATCTCCCTGTCGAGAAGAGAGAGTAAATGTTTCATTCTTTCGAAAAAGTGTTTTGAACGGAATGCGAACTCTTCGAACGTGAAACAGACTTTTTCTCCCTTTTCGATGACGGAGCCGTGGCGGGACATCGGGGTAAAGTACCCGCCCTCCTCATCCGGGCTGTAGATTTGGGCGTAGTCGGGGAAACAGCTGTGGTAGGGGAAGATGTCCTTCCATATTTGTTTGACGTCCACCGTGACGAGCGCCTTCTGTTCCCTGTCGATCACCTGGAAGTGTTCCTGGGCGTGACGCATGATGTTGAACGGGTTCTGGCCCTCGGGGCGGAGCGAAGGGAGTGTCAGCGCGAACGTACGGGCGTACCCCCGTTTCGTGCTCGTGGTTCCCATGCCGAAAACGAGGCGGATGATGCCGTCTTCGGACTTGATCCTCGTGGTCCAACGGCGGTAGTAACGGGAAAAACCAACGCCCGCCATGGTGGGATAGTAGTAGCGGCCGCGCCACTTTCCGGCGACGCGCATTACGATAATCCCCATCCTGTCGTCGCCCAGTCCGTGCTTTTGACGATAGGCGACCGCGACCGGGAAAAACGTACGCGCGTATATTTTTTTGATGTCGCTTTCCACATGAGCGACTCGTTCTTCGAGCGACTCGTCTTCTCCGTTGAACTCGAAAGACGAGAGATACTTCCCCGCGAAGGAATACTTCAGGGAGTCCTCCAGAACGCTGCTGCTTCGGACGACGATAGGATCGGTATTTTTTTCGAGGAAGCCCCTGACCGCATCGGTTACGCCTTCGGGAAGCTTCGTCGCTAAAAACGCTTCTTCAATAGCTTCAGGTGTTCCGTCCTTGAGAGCTTCGAGGTTCGGGATCTGTGAGACGACGCTGTCGAAAGAATCGGTGGCGATAAAAAGAGACGGAGGAAAGACCACCCGCTTCAGCGTTTCTACGCCGCTTTCACGAAGCTTCGCCATGGCGAAAAGGAGCGATCTCCCCTTGCCGCCGATGCTGCCCTTGCCGACGATCAAATGAGCAAAAGAAGGATCATCCAAAGGATCCCACTCGAAGTATCTCCTGACGATTTCTTCGTTCTCCGAAAATGATATGCCCTTCTCCGAAGGGGAGAACGTGCTGGACGGCGAAGGCGATACCGAGTGTTCTTCATTTTTTCCCATGTCATCTCTCCTTGAAGAGCATAGCCGCTCCTTGATGCGCGAGCGACCAGGTTCGTCCGGCACTGACATGCCGGAGTTTGAAGAACTGCTTAGTTAACAATAGGAACAAAAACAACAGGAGCCCGGAAAATTCGCATGTTCCTTTCGAGAATCGGCAACTTCCCATCGATCTCCTTCGTCGATGCACTTGAGTGCGTGGATTATATTGTACTTGATTCTTGGATTTCCGGCAGCAAGTTGATCAATGATTTTTTTTGCCCGCACTCTTTCCGTCTCAAGAGAAAAAGGGCAGGTGTAGGGCAGAATCGGGAGCCCAAGCCGGGTGACTTCCTTTGTAATTCGCCGCTCTTCCACAAGAACGAGGGGGCGAATGAGTGTTACGTCGGAGCGGCTCTGCCGGAATTTCGGTTGAAACGCCTTGAATCGCCCGGTATGAAACAGATTCATAAGAGCTGTTTCGACGGCGTCGTCCAAGGTATGCCCCAACGCGAGCACATTGCATCCGGCATCTTTCACCGCCGTATTCAAAATACCTCTGCGGATGTTCGCGCACAGGCTGCACGGAGACCGTTCGTTTCTGATATTGATGATATTAACTATGGGGTGTGCTTTTACCGTGTACGCAATGTCGAGAGATTCGCAGAACGTTCGCAAAGAGTCGGTATCCATCTCTCCTCCGGTGATATCCACCGTACATGCGGAGAGGAAGAATTTAACGGGGCTTCTTCGCCGCAAACCTGAGAGCGCAAACGCAAGCATGAGGCTGTCCTTTCCTCCTGAGAGGCCGATCATGATTCTGTCGCCGGGAGATATCATCCGGAACTCGGCAAGGGCAAGCCCCATCTTTTTACGGATCGAAAAGGGCAGATCCGGTGTATTTTTTTTTATCACCTGTGTTCCTCCTCGAAAAACGGTCGTGATCGTGTTAGAATAGTTCTTAAGTCCCATGCAGCGGGTTCGGCACGGGGTTTCGCGTATCTTTCTTCACTATAGCACAATGGAGCGCGTTTTCGCAGACTGGGACGGAGGTGTCCACATGGAGCAGATACAGGTTCTTATTGCGGATGATCATAAATTATTCCGCGACGGCGTTAAAAAGCTTCTGGAGCTGGAGTCGGATATTGTTGTGGTAGGAGAAGCCGGCGACGGAGAAGAAGCGCTTCTTCTCATCCGCGAGCATGAGCCGGACATACTGCTTTTCGACATCAATATGCCCCGGGTGGACGGTATTCAGCTTGTTCGCGAGCTGAACAACATTCCGCACAAGATGCGGTATGTCGCCATCAGCGCCTACGACGACGAAGACTGTCTCTCCGCCCTTTCGGCGGCGGGCGTTCTTGGGTTTGTATTAAAAGCGTCGGGAAAAGTGGAGCTGCTCTCCGCAATCCGTTCCGCCGCCAGAGGACAGCCGTATGTCGATCCGCGCGTCGCGGGGAAACTGCTCACCTCGTTCTCGCGCAGAAAAGAGGAAAACGACCAGCTGTACGAACTGACTCCCCGCGAGAAGGAAATCCTCTACTGGCTCTCTCAGGGGTTGAGCAACACCGAGGTGGCGGA
>LVBO01000127.1 GCA_001604435.1 Synergistales bacterium Syner_01 | reverse complement strand
TGGCCGCGTCGGCCAATCCCATGATGCCCAGCCCCACGGGGCGAATGCGCCGCGTGCGCTCCCCTATCTTTTCCAGCGGGTAGGAGCACGCGTCGATGACGAGGTCGAGATAGTACATCGACCGGAAGACCTGGTCGGCAAAGGCGGCGAAGTCGAAACGAACGCTCCCGTCCTCCCGGCGCTCCACGAAGGCCTCCACATTGACCGAGCCAAGGTTGCAGCTGGTATAATTCGGCAGCGGCTGTTCGCCGCAGTTATGCACATAGAATCCATTTGCATCGAAGGCGTTCACACCCGGCACCATGGCATCGAAAACTTCTTCTTCGCCGCACGGCACAAACGATTGAAAATGCGCAAAGCAGCGCTCCCTGTTCTGTTTCCTCTCGTAGCTGGAAAGCGCGTTTTCAAGGGCATGGCTTTTTTCGGCGTCTGCGAAACCGATCATTGTCTTGAAACGGACGAGATTTTCTCTGCTCACAACCAGCTCGTGCTGCTCCTTGCACGAATAGACTGCCGAAGCTCCCCTGCCGTCTGGCAGTAACCGAAGCGAAGCGTTTCTGCGGTTCGTATAGACAGTGCAGTGAATTCCGAGTCTACCGAGCATTCTCTGTACTGCTTGCAACGTGCCGAGATCGCTTTGCGCCAAGCGAACGCTGATTCCCTTCTCCGTAGTTCCTTGAACTGAACCGTCAGCGTCGAAAAGTCCTCGCAGGAATCCTCTGTAAAAAGCACTTGAAACAGTTGATTCAAGTTTCGGTGTAATTTTTTTCTTTCCCGGCTCCATCCCCAAAGAAAGAGCCAAATCCTTGATCGCCGACGTCGAAAGGCGATATTCGTTGCGTCCGGGGACTGGAATCCAACCGGAAAAGTCGCTTCTGTGCGGCAGAGCGCTCGCGTATTCATACGCCTTTTCCATAACGGATTTCTGCCCGAAAAGATCACCGTTTGCGGCTTTCTCAGGGAGCCAAACGGAAAGAACCGCCTTGTCTTTCTTCAAGGTCCCGTCGCCTAGAAGCAGGCCGAGCAGATAGCCCTCCGACTCGGAAAACTGCCCCTGCCACCCGATGCACTCCCGATGATCGTGAAGAGAAAGCACGTCTCCTTCACGAAGGTTCACAGCCTCTACCCATTCGTATTCCGTCGAATACCGGGTTTTTCTGGATACTCGGCGCACCTTGTGATCCGCAGTCAGTTTGAGCGAATGCCCTTCTTTCGTCGTCAACTCGAATACAGGTTTCACGCCGGTGCTGAAAAAGCCTTCTGTACGGTATCGGGCGCCATTAACCAAAAGGAACGAAGGGCAGCCTACGAGACTGCGCGCTTGACGCGCTCCCCGGTCGGTCATTATCCACGTATCGCCGGTCACGCATGGATTCGTAGACTCGATGCGCCACGTTTCGTCGAGTTTCAGCAGATTATCCGTGTTCGCCCGGTCGATGAAGAAGATGCCGGGGTCGCCGCGCTTCCAGGCGCTTTCGCAGAGCTTGTTCCACAGTTCGGCGCCGTTGAGCGAGCGGACGACCTTGCCGCTGCTCCGCGAGAAGAGATTGAAGTCCGCGCCCGTCTGCGCCGACTTCATCAGTTTGTCCGAGACACAGACGGAGATGTTGAAGTACGGAAGTTTTCCCTCGTCGACCTTCGCGTCGATGAAGTCGAAGATATCGGGGTGATCGTCGAAGAGCATCCCCATAAGCGCGGCGCGCCTGCGGCCGCCCTGAACCACCACCGCGCCCATGGTGTTCCACGTCTCCATGAACGACACCGGACCGCTCGCCTGACCGCCGATGCCGCCGTTGATCACGGAGCCCCGCTCGCGAAGGTGGCCGAAGTTTCCGCCGACGCCTCCGCCGTACTTGCTGATTACGGCCGCATCCTTGACGGAGTCGAAAATCCCGTCGATACTGTCCGGGACTTCTATGACAAAGCAGGCAAAGAGCTGCTGCCCCTTCGTCTTCGAGCGATGCAGAAGAGCGTAGTCTTCGAACGTCAGTTCCTCCGGATCGCAGTAGATCTTCTCCGCCATCCCGGGGTCCACGGTCAAACCCGCTCCCGCGCCGAAGAGGCATGGAGAGTTGAACAGGAAGCGCCGGTTCAGGATATCGTCGAAGATATTCCGTTCCAGCCTGCGAAGCCACCGCAGATCCTCTTCCCCTCCAGCGAGATAGGACGTCTCCGCGCATGCGACAGTACGCGCCACGCGCCGGGCGAACTCGTCGAAAGAGTTCTCCTTCCGGATTCCCCGGAGAGCCGAGTCGTATCGACGCGCAAAATAGCGCTGATCGAGAAGCCACAGGGCATTCTCGGAGAGACGTTCGCCGCCTCCCGGCGCAGAGGATGAAAAGGAAGAACGAAAGCGTTCCTTGTAGGAAACCGACACGTAAACCCCTCCTAAAAACACTATATGCACAATGACAAAAGTTTCACACACAAGATATTGAGTGAAAGTGCGTTTTGACTATCAGACTACCACTTCTTCCACTTTCCTACAAGAGGGTACGAACGACTTCAGAATTGGAAGAACATGGCGCTTACACCCTCTCTTTGCACGGGCGTTTTTGCACATTTCGTTATGAAATTTAGAGCATGGTTATAGTTTCGCTCCCCAAAAGGACGCCTAAAAAACGCTTTGTGTTGGCACGGGCTATAAAACCTTGTGTTTCTCGTAGAAAACTGTAATTGTTTGCTTTTTTGGGAAGAAAAGCTAGCTTTTCCAGATGCGCTATCTTCTCCGGTGCGGGAAAAATGATATGATAGTAGCAACTTGTTGAAAGCGAGGTTCGCATTATGACGCGCTACGACTTCGATACGGTGATCGACAGAAGAAATACTGATTGCGCCAAATGGGACGGCATGGCGCCGCTCTTCGGGACGAACGATCTGCTCCCGATGTGGGTGGCCGATATGGATTTCACAGCGCCTCCGGAGGTAATCGAAGCTCTTCGGGAGCGCGTCGAACACGGGATCTTCGGCTACACCCGCCGTTTTGAACCGTATCGCGAGGCGATCGCGGGGTGGTTCCTGCGGCGGCACGACTGGAAAATAAACACCGACTGGATCCGTCACGCTCCCGGCGTCGTCCCGGCGCTCGCCGCAGCGATCATGGCGTTCACGCAGCCCGGCGAGGGAATACTCGTGCAGCCTCCCGTTTACTACCCCTTTTTCTCCACTATCAAAGGGAGGGGCCGTACCGTCGTGGAAAACCCACTGAAGCTGGTAAACGGACGGTTCGAGATGGATTTCGACGACCTTGAAAAAAAGCTGGACGACTCCGCGGTCAAGCTCGTCTTCCTTTGTTCTCCCCACAACCCGGTAGGGCGCGTATGGAGCAGAGAGGAACTGGAAACATTCGGCGCGATCTGCGCCGCAAGGGGCGTCGTGGTCGTCTCCGACGAGATTCACTGCGACATCCTTTATAAGGGGGCGAGGCATACTCCCCTCGCCGACGTCTCCGACGCAATGCGGGAGAGCACCATCACGACGATCGCGCCCAGCAAGACATTCAACATCGCGGGACTCGCCACGGCGGCGGTCGTCATCCCCTCGAAACGACTTCGAGACAACTACCAGTCCGTCATCGATTTCGTCCATATCGACGGCGGCAACGTCTTCGGCACAACCGCGCTGGAAGCCGCCTACACCAAGGGCGACGCATGGCTCGACGAGCTGTTGCATTATCTTGAAGGCAATCTCGCCTTCATCGATACTTTTCTTGCGGAGCATCTGCCGGAAGTATCGCTCCTCCGCCCGGAAGGAACCTACGTTCCGCTGCTCGACTGCCGCTCGCTGAAGCTCTCCGGGCCCCAACTGGAGAAGCTTCTTGTCGAGAAAGGAAAAGTCGCGCTCGACGGAGGCCACTGGTTCGGAACGGGCGGCGAAGGTTTCGTCAGGATCAACATCGCCACGCCGAGATCATTGCTGAAGGACGGGATGGAACGCATTACGCGCGCGATCGGAAGCCTCGGGTAAACCTAAGAACGGAGTGCGCGGAAGAAAGACGTCCTTCCCGCGCACTCCGTTCTTTTTCACACAGCGTGTTGCTCCTCCGAGCCCCGTCTTCTTCAGGAGAAAGTCCTGTCAGTCCGCCGCCATTTGCCAGGTGTCCCGCCCCATCTCCTTCGCCCGATAGAGCGCGTCGTCGGACTTCTTCAAAAGTACTTCGAGCGTTTCGCCGTTCTCCGGGTAGAGGGCAACGCCGATACTCACTCTGATACGGATCTCCTTTCCCTCTACAGCAAACGGTCTCCGGAAGAGTTCCAAAAGTTTGAAGGCCACACTTGACGCGTCGCTTCGTCCCCGAATTTCTTCTATCAATGCGACGAATTCGTCTCCGCCCAAGCGGGCAACGGTATCGGTAGCGCGCAGGGCGTCATTCAAGCGAACGGCCGCCTGCCGCAGGACTTCATCCCCGACGGCGTGTCCGTTGGTGTCGTTTATGTGCTTGAAGTCGTCGATGTCGAAGGACATTATGGCCAGCTTACGGTTATGCCGCATCGCCCGTGCGAAGGCGTCGGCCGCACGTTCATCGAAGAGCCTGCGATTGGGAAGCCCCGTCAGCGGATCATGCGTGGCCATTTCGTGCAACTGCCGGCGCAGGCGGCTCTGCTCCGTGATATCCGAGAATGTTGACAGAATACACTGTTCGCCGTCGATCACAATAACATCCGCCGAGAAAAGAACGCTTATGCTCTCTCCCGTTTTTCTCCGGAAGACACTCTCGATTCCTCGTGCGCCCTTATCCCTTGATAAAACAGAGAAAATATCGGCATATTCCCGGTCATCTCCCCACAGCTTGGTTTCAAAGAGCGTTTTGCCGACAATTTCTTCGAACGCATATCCGGTCATCTCAAGAAAACCGCCGTTCACGTCAAAGATCCTCCCGTCCGTTTCTCTTGAGAGCATGATCGCGCTTGGGGATGAACGAAAAATCTTCGCGAACTTCTCCTCTTGAACACTGACATCATCGAGCAGGCGGCGGGGAATCATCAGGATGAGCGCAACGAGCCAACAGACGCTCAGACCGACATAACAGAGCAGCGCAACCGAAGTGAGCCCTCCAGCTTCGAAGAATTCGTTCGTTTCCAACGGAGAAAAGAGGAGGAGAAGCGCCCGGGCAAGGCTCAACACAGCATAGGAAGCCATGACGAACGCGCTTGCTCCGGTAACGTCGCGCAGGTTTGAAGGCGTTCGTATCAGCAGAAGGAAAGAGACCTGGCCGAAAAGCAGCGAAGCCGTGAGCGACGACAGCACGGTACGCAGCGTCATATCCGGCCGCACATCGAAAAAGTACCAGAAACACAGCGAATACGCCGCTATCAGAGCGTAGTTATGAAAATGACGTCCCGATCTTCCGACAAAACGTTCCATTCCAGTCAGAAGAAAAAACAGGGAGAGGACGAGAAGGAAATTAGCCAGGAGTACTGAAAAAACATCCGGGATGCCGCCGCGAAGAGTCAGCAACAACAAACCGGCCGAGTACAGTCCCATATGAAGAGCCCAAAAAGCGATTCCTTGAAAACGATCGCGATACCGGAAGTACATGGAAACGACCGTGAGAGCGCTTATAACGCTCACGAGGAGCCATAACGACATTACGGTCTTGATATCGAACGCCATGGGAGCCTCCGCTTCGTCCCGAGTCAGGAATCTTCTGCGCCGCGGCTTCCCCCGAGCGCCAGCAGAGCCACCCCGGCGAACGTAAGGAAGACGCCGATTCCTCCGAGGAAGTTCATTCTCTCGCCGAGCAAAAAGACGCCGAGCAGCGATGCCGTCAGCGGCTCGGCCATCGAGAGCGTCACGCTGGTCGAGGCGGGAACCGAGGAGAGGCCTTTCAGAAAAAGAAAATACGCGAGCCCGGTGGCGATAAGCCCCAGGTGAAGCGTGACGAACAATCCTCGCGGTTCGGCGAGCCACATCGGGGGATTCATGAGCAGCACGGGAAACAGCACGAGCCCCGCTCCCGAGAAAACCACGCCGTTGACGGCGTCGGGGGTGTGTTCCTTCAACAGGTACTTGCTGCCGAGGACGAAGATGGCGTAGGAAACCCCCGCTCCGAGGGAAAAGAGCACGCCGACAGGATGCACAACGCTTTCGGCGTCTCCGGACAAGGTCAACAGGGAACATCCGGCGATGGCAAGGAGGCTTGACAGGTACCACACTCTCCGCGGCCGCTCGCCGAGAGCGAAGTAACCGACGACTCCCGAGACGACGGGCGCGCTGGCAAGCGTGACCAGCGTTCCCACCGCAACCCCCGTCTTCGCCGTTCCGGTAAAGAAGAACGGTTGGTATGCCGCCGTCGCAAGCACGGCGATAAGGGTGGGGAGAAACGGCCACCTGCCTCCCCCCGAGAACGAACGGCGTACAAGCGCAACGGCGAGCAACGCCGCTCCCCCGATCGCCACCCGCAGCGCGCCGACTTCAAGGGAGGTCGCTCCTACAGGAGCAAGAGCCTGCGAGGTGCCCGTCGTTCCCCAGAGCACGGCGCCAAGCAGAACGAAGAGCGCGCCTCCGGAGTGTGTCGTCTTTTCGTGCATCGGTCTCAATCCTTTCAGGATACGCCCCCGCAACGCATTATCCGGAGCATGTCCGGAGGGGAAAGAGGTCTGAATACCAATCACTGTATTCTTCGAGTGTACAGTATAGCAGAGCAGCGCTAAAAAATCGTTTTTTCTCCGGAAAAAACTCCCTTCAAGGCGCACCGACGGAGTAGAAAAACGCACCCGCCTTCGCCCGGAAACGGAGACGGGTGCGTCGTGCCTTTCTCTTCGCTACCTCAAAATTCCGATGAGGTGCCCCGCCTGAATCCGCCTGTCCACGTACGACAGCTGCACCTGGCAGGTATTGTCAAGTCCTGCGTCGATAAATACCCAGAGTACCCGGCGCTCGGGAAGCAGCCAGGCGGCCTCGGAGGATGTCCCCTGATCCGTCAGGATCGCGGGCTTGCCATGTTTTTTCGAAAATTCCTCCACCAGGGAATCAAATGTCGCTTTTTTCCATTCAAGAGGCTTCGGCAGCGGCTTTGTCTTCACCATGCCGTGCACCTTCAAGACAGCGCCCTTGTACCCTTCGATATGGTAGAACTCCGATGCTGCCGGAGAGCGAACGGAAGAAGGAAAAGAGGACGCCTTCGGCGTAAAGGCAAAACGTCGAACACCGTACTTGTCGGTCGTGCTTTCCTTTTCAACCGCAAGGCCTTCGCCCTCCGCCCGGGCGAGCTCATCGTCAAGAACGACTCCGATGCGGACGCCCCATACCGCGGAAGGAGGTGAGAGAACGTCGCCGGCCTGCGCGGGCTTCTTCTCTTCCGGTTTCTTCTCCGAAGGCTTCTTTGCAGGCTTCGAAATCGCAGTCGCAACGGTTTCTTCCGGCTTATCCGGTGTTGCCTCGGGAGCGGAAGACGAAGTGATCGTCGCGTCGCATGGAGGCGTCTCGTGCGCTCCGGGCGTCGATTCCTTCGTTTCCACGGAAGAAGCGACGTCTCCGCCCGGTTTTACGTCGTCGAGCACGATAATCTCCAAGACGCCCTCTTGCTTCGCATCGGCCGGTTTCTCCTGTACGAGGACCTCCGACAGAATCTCGTCCAGCTCTTCCTCCAGCGCTTTCTCTTCGTAGAGTTTCGCATGCCGTTCCATTGCGTCCAGCACAAGAATCGGCTCGAGCGGCTCATCGGTCGGCTTCTTTTCGGCAGCGAGCGACGCGCGTTCCTCGAGAATCGCCCCTGTGTCGGCCAGAATCCCCTCGGCGAACTGCTCGTCCTTTCCCCTTATCAGAGCGAGCGCCCGACCGTGCTCTTCCCGTTCGCCGAGAAACGCCGCGGCCCATGCAATCCCCTTCTGCGAACGAAGAAACAGTTCTTCGTCGTCCGGTGCGCTCTCGATCGCCTTCCCGAAGGATACAACCGCTTTTTGTTCATCGCCCGCACCGAGGTACGTTTCGCCGAGGCCCACGTGAATCCAGCTCGTCAATGCTCCGGCAGGAGCGTCGAGCGCCTGGAAGAAACGTTCTTCCGCACTCTTCCAGTCGCCGAGGTATCGCAGGCACCACGCCGAATAGTCGAGCGCCTCGCCGTCGCCCGGAATCTCTCCAAGCAACCGGTCGAAGAGCGCGAGGGCTCCCCGGTAGTCCTGCACACTATAGAGATTTTTCGCCCGTTCACGCAAGAGCTCCGAAGAATAGGCCGCTCCGGCGGCGAACAGGAGCGCCAGAACAAGAAGTGCGCACGCCATTCCGTTTTTTCTCACGATACTATGCCTCCTTGCTGAAAATTTCCGCTCGGCGAGAAGCGGCTTGTGAACAACATTCACCACGGGATGCCGACATACTTGAACACCGCCCAGTGCGACGCTTCGCCGTACGTCTTTTTCAGTTCCCTTTTCGCCGATGTAAGCGCGTCGACCGGCGTCTCTCCCGAAACAATGCGTTCATATACGCCATTCATGAATTCAGGGGCGCTCTCGTCCGGCACTCGCCATCTGGAGATGAGCATTCCCTTCGCGCCGCCGGCGAGAAAAACAGTGTTCAAGCCGACCATTCCGTCGCCGATGAAGAGATCGCCCAAGCCCGTGTCGCAGGCGGAAAGGACGACCAGATCGGAACGCCATCGCAACGAGGCGAGTTCACCCATCTGCGCGAACGAATCGTTCCGGCTGTCCGCAACCGGAGAGAGAGCAAGTCCCGGCTGAAGATCCGGGATGCTGTTCCGGTCGTAGCCATGACACACGATATGCACATGCTGCGCGTCCCACACTTTCGTCTCGGGATCGTAGAGCATCTTCTCCGATGCGTCCGCGCCCATCAGAGAACGCACTTCTCCAACGCCCTTCCATTGTTCGACAAGGTACTCGCCTTCCCGCCGTGCGTTCCGGAGCGGGGCCATGTATTTGCAGAACGCATCCCGTATCTGCTGCACCAAGGGGTTCTCGACGCCGCCGAGCAGAATTTTCCGCGCTTCCTCCGCTCCGTGCTTCTTGCGCAGTTCAGGATAGTACTCCGGGTCGGCGATGACGACGAGCCGCTTCTTTCCCGAAGTCGCTTCCGTTCTCCTTGCCTTCTCAAGAAGAAATGCGCTCGGAAGCTCGGCGAAGGTCCATCCTTCGTCCAGCAGAAAACTCCACGTATCACCCCTCGCAACCGACATAGTCTCGAAGGGAAAGGTGTACAAAAGATCGTGCGGGATGACGAGGAGTTTTTTCTTCTCGCCGACGAGTTGCGCCACGGGCTCGAAAAGCTGCTTCGCGAGCCTCGGGGATGAAACACCCGCGGCTATGACGGCCTCGTTGGCCCGCGCCGACTGGAATTCAACCACTTCGGGAAGCGTCCGCATCCACAACGTGTAGGCAAAAAAACCGTCGTAGTCCAAGGGCAGCCGCACAAGGCGGGGCTTCTCCCCTTTTTCCAGCACAAAAGCGAAGGAGAGCTCACGG
This sequence comes from Synergistales bacterium Syner_01, assembly GCA_001604435.1. Lineage (GTDB taxonomy): Bacteria > Synergistota > Synergistia > Synergistales > Aminobacteriaceae > JAAYLU01. The sequence goes on along the minus strand of LVBO01000127.1, from coordinate 1,039 downwards.
GAGAGATAGTAACTTGCCGCCGCCCAGTCGGGATGAAGCGCGTCCGAAGCCTCGTCGAGCGTAGGAATGCGCTGTACGGAGTCGACGGTGTGCCGGGCCGTTATCTCCCCGAGCGTTCGCCGCACATCCTGAAGTTCCGCACGAGCCTCGTCCGCCTCCTTGGCAAGTCCTCGAAAATCCAAAAAGGCTATCTTCGCCAGCAACTGCGCGGCCGACATGCCGAGCGTCCGATAACGCTCCTTCTCGCTCTCGGAGAGACGGTCGAGAAACGCGGCGCCGGTAGTCGCGAGCATTTCTCTCCACTGCCGGCTCTTCATTCCCTCAAGGTATCTCCAGAGCATCGCCGCGTGTTCATCGGAAGGGGACGCAGCATAGAGGCTATACGCCGTTTCCACGGCCGTTCGGTACACATCGAGCTTGTCGGCGGTCGCTTGAGAATTCGTACCGTCGGAGGGGGAGACGGACTCCATGACCTCGATCGCCTGGTCCAGAAAACGGACTGCGTTCGGCACAGCGTCCAAGACAAGAGACGCCTTCGCGGAGACAAGGAGCGTTCTCCAGACAACCTCGGGATTCGGCATCCCTCCCGTACTCCGTGCGGAGAAGCCGAAGTTCGCCCTGATATCTTCCGCGATATTCAGCGCCTGCTCCGTCTCTCCGAGCGCAAGAAAATAGCGCGCGACAAGTTCTTTCATGGCTTGCCTGTCATCGAACCCGACAGCCCCTTCGGGCGCATCCCCCACCGCCACGCACTGAGCGAGCTGCGTCGCAAGCTCCGCTCGCGTCAGTTCTTCCGCAAGAGAGAGCATTCTGGTAATTTTCTCCTCCCTTTCACGGGAAGAGTCCGTATCCATAAGAGCGCATTGCTTCTCGAAGGCCTCGGCTCCCTTCGTCAGTGAGTTCGCGAAGTGATCGACACCCTGGCGCAGCGAGAGCATTTTCGCTTCTCCGAGGACGCCGAGGTTTCGCAGGAGGAGGGCGCGGAGTGCCAGTCCTCTCCAAGCGTTGTGAATATCCGAAAGCCGGCAGGCTTCGCGGA
>LVBO01000008.1 GCA_001604435.1 Synergistales bacterium Syner_01 | reverse complement strand
AATGATGAAAGAAAAAAGCGAGCCTTCTCCCTCCCGGCTCTCAAATGTTATCCGTCCCCCCATGCCGTCGACGATGCGTTTCGAAATGGCCAAACCGAGCCCTGTCCCACCGTACTTTCGGGTCATGGAAACATCGCCCTGGACAAAAGGCTGAAAAAGCCCGTCAATTTTTCTCGATGAAATGCCTATTCCCGTATCATACACCTTGACCTCGAAAAGAAAGGATTCTCCCCGGCGTTCCAGAAATTTTCCGACGACTTGAACGGAACCGGCCGGAGTGAATTTCACAGCATTTCCGACGAGATTCCCGAGGACCTGGCGTATCCTGAAGGCGTCTCCGGAAACAATTCGGGGCGCCGATTCGTGGAGGATCATTGAAAAAGAAAGGTTTTTGGCGACGGCGCGAGGGAAAAAGCTGTCGCGGACGCTGTTCCAAAGCTCGTACAGGTCGAAGGGAGCATCTTCGAAGACAAGTTTTCCCGCCTTCATCTTCGAAAAATCCAAAAGGTCGTTGATCAGCCGAAGAAGGGCCCCCGATTCATCTTTCAGAACGCCGAGGAGCTCCCTTTGGCGCGTGTCCAGAAGCGTTTCCTCCAACAGGGTCGTCATGCCGATAATACCGTTGAGCGGCGTACGCACTTCATGGCTGACATTTGCAAGGAAGACCTCTTTCGCCTTCATCGCTTCCGCAAGATTGCGCTCCGATTCTTCAAGGCGCTCGATCTTCCCTTGCAACTCATTATTCAGTCCTTGAATCATCGTATACAGTTCGGCGTTCTGAAGAATACTCGCCATAGCTCCAAGAAGGACTGTGAAAAAAGCGAAGGAGATGTCAAGAATAGCGGTTTCGTCCTCCCCTAAAAGCCCCATAAACATTCCGATGCTCCGGTTCGACGACATTATTGAATGCAACAGAATTTGGCGTTCTTTAGTTTCCGGAGCCGCACTCATCTTCCTTGGCCGAGCCGTGATTATTACCGGTTTATTCCGGTCGACAGCCCATGCGAATGTTCCGTCATCTACGAGAGGGGTCATTTCCTCCTCGAAAAATGAAAGCCTTTCGGGCGGAGCGCAGAAAGCGGGGAAAAAATCCAGCCCATCCGCTGAAAAGAGATAGAACACAAGAGCGTCCAGCCTGATGAAAGAGCGAAGCTTCTGCGCCGCCTGGGCCAAGAGGATCTCGGAAGAGAACGTGTCGTCGACAACCACTGGAAAAATAAGAGAATCGACGGCGGCTTCAAGAATTCGCTTTGCCGCCTCTCTCTCCCCGGTAAGCACCCGTACTCTCTCCCGAAGTTGATCGACGTTTTCGTCTGCCGGTTTCATCTTCGTGCTACGATATCAAAAAGATATTCATAATCTCGCGTATCTGACGCTCTCCTTGAACGAGCACAGCCTCCACGTCGCCCTCGTTCAATTCAAGGCGTTCCCACAATGCGCGATCTACTCCGGAAAAATACAAAGAACCGCTGGTGCCTACGCGCAAGCTGTTTGCCAAGTAATCGGCGAGATGGACAAAACAAGCCTCTTCGGGAGCCTCTTCCGCGACAGGGTCGTGATGGTAAGCGCAAAGAAGGCTGATCCCCCGGGGAATCCGCCACTCCTCCATGAGCGTCTTTCCTACAGCGGTATGGTCGAATCCGAACACGCGCTTCTCGGCACGCCAAAGGGGAATGTGTTCAAAAAGCGAGAGTTCAAGAGCATAGGTCATCTCATTCGGCGCTTTTGTGTAAAGAAGTATACGCCCGAGATCATGCAGCAGTCCGGAGAGAAAAAAACGTTCTTCCGAGCGGACCCGCTTGTTGTATGCCAAAAGGCGCGAAAAGACCCCGCAGGCTATTGAATGTCTCCAGAAGGATTTCATGTCGACGTACTCTTCCGGGACATTCTTAAAAACTTTCATGGTCGAAACCGCAAGCGCAAGCGAAGTCAGCTCATTGGAACCGATGATGGCAATGGCTCTGGGAATCGATTGGATCGGGTTGGGAAAGCCGTAGAAAGAACTGTTCACGAGCTTGAGCAGACGGGCGGCAAGGTTGGGGTCGTTGCCGACCACCTTTGCTATGGATGTAGCGGAACTGATTGGAGAGTTGATAACCTCCTGTATCTTGAAATAAATGTCCGGAAACGAAAAAAGGCGAACCTCGTCCTTCGCCATGGCGTACGCGGAGAACGAACGGCCGAAATGCCCTTCAGGAGGGCGCGGAAGTTTTTTCACCTCCGGCAAAGGTGAAGGTGACGTTCCGGAAGCGAATTCCTCGGCGAACTTACGCACGCAAAACGATCGAACCGCAGTTGCGCATACATCCTCACCATCTTCGGGAGGGAAATACGCATCGACGAATGAACGAGACCGGCGGAGAGCATCCTCTTCCAGGAGGGCCCTGCGGACTACCTCGCCGTCTTCGACGCCTTCGACGCCGGCGCCGGTAATCCCCCAAATCTTGAACATTCTGATGTATTTATCCTTCAGCGTCGCCCCTTTTCCAAGGATGAAACGTCCGTTAGGGGCGCGAAGATCCTCCTCGAGGACCATTCCTTCCTGAAGGTTATTCACAGTCACACGGCCCATTTTTCTCTCCCCGGTTCAAAATAGGACAACGATACCAAAGCAAGATGAAGCATCAGGCCGGAGGGTCGCCGATGAGCGCCAGGATTTTCTCGGTCGCTTTCAGTCCGGAGCCGGAAAGCAACGCAACGATACGCTCTCCTTCCCGGAGTTCTCCCGCGCTCTGCAGCTCTTCTAGGGCAGCTCCGACGATCGCGCTTGTCGGCTCGACGTAGAAACCCTTCCGTGCAAGCTGATTGAAGCCATCCCATATCGACCTCTCAGAAAAGGCACGGACAGTCCCTCCGCTTCTTCGCACAGCCGAAAGGACCTGAACGCCGCGAACCGGTTCCGCCGAACTGATACCCTCCGCTATGGTCTCTTTCTTGGAAAAAGGCTCGGGAGTATCCAACCGATGGTCGAAGGCAAGCGCCAGAGGAGCACAGTTTTCAGGCTGGAGCGCGTAGATTCTCGGAAGGCGGTCTATCTCTCCAGAGGCAAGCAGTTCTTCGAATGCAAGCGCCCATCCGAGCACCAGACTCCCCTGACCGGCAGGAAGGAGTACCGCGTCCGGAACCTGGAATCCTAGCTGCTCCCATACCTCGAAGGCAAAGGTTTTTACGCCGTGGGCGAAGTAGGGACTCCAGTTATGGCTGGCATAATACGTTTCGTTCGCCGCGTTCTCCGCCGCGCGTGAAGTATCCTCCCGTGTGCCGGGTATACGGACAAGTTCCGCCCCGTACGAGAGTATCTGAACGCACTTGCCTTCGGAGGTGTACCGTGGAACAAAGACCTTACATTCAATCCCGGCAAGCGCGCAGTATGCGGCCATCGACGACCCGGCATTCCCGGAGGAATCCTCGATGAGCTCCCGTACGCCAAGCTCGCGTAGACGACTCGCAAGACACGCCATTCCGCGGTCTTTGTAAGATCCCGTGGGGCAGAGAAAATCGAGCTTCCAGAAAACCGAAAGTCCGTTCCAGTCCCCCAGAACAAGAGGAGTACCTCCTTCCCCCATAGAAACACGCGAGTCGGGAGAATCCACCGGAAGAGAAGCGGCGTACCGCCACATCCCGGTCTCTTCCGTACGTATCGACGAACGCGAGAATGACTCGGGCCCGGTCCAGTCGAGAATGCCTCCGCAGGGACAGCGCCACAATAAGGCTGCTTCAGCGAACGTTTCACCGCATCGAAAACAGTGCAGCATACAATCAACCTCCACTCGATTCCGATACCATTATATACAGAATGTCGGACACTGCCTATTGTTCACTACGAAATTTCCCCCTTTCGCAAAAAGAAGAAAGGCTGTATCCTTTTTGAAAATAGGGGGTTTCCCGAAAAAGGAGGAATTCGAATGAAGAGGGTATTCAGGAGTCTCTCCTTTCTTTTCGTGCTTCTTCTCGCATCTACAACTGTTTCCGAAGCAGCTCTGGACAGAGCGACGGTCGACCGGGCGTGGAAGCGCATTGCCGCGCAGGCCGGAATACCATGGCAGCAGGTTGTTTATGAAGAGCAAAAAGAACCGAACGCCTGGGTAAAATTCTCTCCCGGCCATCACTCCGTCCATGTGACGACCGGATTGATGGCGATACTGAACACGGAAGACGAAATCGCGGGTATTCTCGCTCACGAAGCGGGACACATCCAACTTGGACACTATTCAAGCTCGGCAAGCCGCAACCTTCTCTGGGGGCTTCTGTTCAATTCCTTGAAAGGGGATGCCGCCAGGGAGATTGTCGGCGGGGTTGGAATGGTGCTTGCCGAATCCGGCTTCAGCAGAGAGCAGGAGGTTGAAGCCGACGACTACGGCATCCGAGTATCGGCGGCGGCGGGATACAGCCCATGGGGACTGGTTCGCGCCATGGAAAGAATGAAAGCCGCGGGATTCAAGACCTCTCCGAGCGGCTTTAACTCGCACCCTCCCACTGAACGCAGGTTGCTCCGTCTGAGGAGCAATGCGGCTGCGATAGTCCCACGGGACTGACGGCCTGTTTCACTCATCCGGAGGAGTCGTTTTTTCCTCCGGATGAGTCTTGTAATAGAAAAAACGGCTCGTATTCACATTACCGCAGGGAACTCTTCACCTTGGAAACGTTTCGTTCGTATACGAATAGGAAAGGACGGAAGCGGACCTGTCCGCGGGGTTACGCTTCAAAAACCGTTCTTCATCGTACATCAAACAAAGACTCTTTCACTCTCTTTATTCATCCTTTCATCCTTTTATCCTTCGTGCTATAATTGATTTGTATTATCTTTCTTTTCGAGTTTTTTTTGGAGCTTGCACTCGGAAAGACTCAAATTCTCTATCTCATCAGGGGGCGATATGTATGAGCAGCATCTGGGGAGAGAACTTCAGTAACATCGCTCGGAACAACAGGCCTTCACCGATTCGAGAAATGCTCGCAGTGATCAAACAACCGGGCATGATATCCTTTGCCGGCGGAATGCCTGCTCCCGAAATTTTTCCGATCGACCAGTTTTACGAGGGAGCGCACATCCTCAAGGATGACGGCGCAAACCTCCTTCAGTACGGAACCACTGAAGGGTACCCTCCTCTCAAGGAGTTTCTTGCCTCGTGGACGGCGCCTCGGATGGGACGCACGGTCGGTCTTGATGAAATGCTCATCACCACAGGCTCTCAACAGGCGCTCGATCTTTTCGCCTGGTCCATGATCGACGAGGGCGATTATGTCGTCGTCGAAGACCCTTCCTACCTTGCGGCCCTCACCGTCTTCTTCAATCACGGAGGCAGATTCCTCGGCGTCCCGATGGACGCGGAGGGAATGCAGGTCGACCTCCTTCCAGGAGTCATCGAAAGAGCACGTTCCGAGGGGAAAAAGATCAAATTCATCTACACCATCGTCAATTTCCAGAATCCAGGCGGCTCCACAATGTCCGTTCCCCGGCGAAAACAACTCGTCGAGCTCTCGAAAAAATACAATATCCCCGTCTTCGAAGACGATCCCTACGGGTACGTCCGTTATGACGGAGACCATCTTCCTTCAATCTTTTCCTTCCATGACCAGGGGGGCGTCGTCTATGCAGGCTCCTTCTCGAAGATACTTTCTCCCGGCACGCGAGTCGGATGGATCACAGGCCCGAAGGAGATCATCCGCAATCTGACCGTTTTCAAGCAGGGGACGGATCTCTGCTCGAGCCCCATCACGCAGGCGCTCGTCGCGGAATACTGCGCAAAAGGATATCTTGACAGTCACCTGCCGGTAATCATCGATAATTACAGGATCAAGCGCGACGCCATGGAGAGAAGTTTCGAAAAACACCTCGCTCCGCTTGGCGTCACGTGGGTCAAACCCGAGGGAGGCTTTTTCTATTGGCTGAACGTCCCTTCAGTCAATACGAACGATCTTTTCAAAAAAGCCATTGAGAAAAAAGTCGCCTTCGTTCCGGGGGCTCCTTTCTGTCCCGTAGAGGGTTCCGGACTGCACAACGCTCGCCTTTGCTACACCTTCCCCAGTCCCGAGATCATCGAGGACGGCGTAGCTCGTTTGGCGGAAGCCATTGGAGAGCTCGCCATCCCTGCGCTGTAACGACGAAAACGAAAAACGCATAAAAAGGTGAGGGCGACATCTTTTCTCCGGATCTTCCTCTCTGCCTTGAACAGAAAAACCTCTCCCGAAATCTAGATTCGGGAGAGGTTTTGGTTTCGATTCTGTGTTTTTGGCTGTACAATACGGGATACAGACAGCAGAACGCCACCTTGAGAGGAGGACGACTATGCGCCCGGTCAATCAGTCGTTACATGAGGAAACCATCGCCGCAATCGCAACGGCCCGGGGGGAAGCGGGAATAGCCGTCGTACGGCTTTCCGGTGCGCGCTCCAAGGAAATCGCCGACAGAACGCTCTCGCTTACCGCCTCTTTGGCTGAAACACCCGCTCGCCGGATGCGCAACGGATACCTTCTCGACGAGAAAGGCGAAGCTCTTGACCAGGTGCTCGCCGTCTGGTTCGCCGCTCCCAAGAGTTACACCGGAGAGGACGTCGTGGAAATACATACGCACGGCGGAACGCTTGTCGCCTCGAAGTGTCTCGAGCTTCTCATTTGCAGGGGCGCGCGGCTCGCCGACCCGGGGGAATTCACCAAACGAGCGTTTCTCTCCGGCCGGATCGACTTGACTCAGGCTGAAGCGGTACTCGGCATCATCCGCTCGAAGAGCGATGAAGCGCTTCGAGCGGCAACAAGGACGCTCCGAGGTGAACTCGCCTC
>LVBO01000631.1 GCA_001604435.1 Synergistales bacterium Syner_01 | reverse complement strand
AAGGAATTTGCGGCTTCAGTTCGGGAGAAGTTGGCCGTAAGCCCGGTGATGAACGAAAAGGTGCTCTCCCGGCTTGAGGCGGGACACGATCTTGCGGAAATCGAGGGGGAGGTCGCTCATAAGAAGGGCCTCGCGCTCTATTTCGGCGGCAAGGTCGTTGGTTGCGTCCGGAACGGCCATGACGTCGACGATTGCCTCTTTGCCTATGTGCTTCTTGAAAACATAGCGTGCAAAGCCGGTGGAGTTCTTTCGCTGCTCCATCTTCTCAAACAGACCGGATTGGCCCCTGAAGAAGTCGATTTCGTCATTGAATGCTCCGAGGAGGGCGCCGGAGACATGAACCAGAGGGCCGGTGGCAACTTTGCCAAGGCGATCGCGGAAATCGCGGGGTGCGCCAACGCCAGCGGCTGCGACGTGCGAAGCTTCTGCGCCGGTCCGGTGAACGCGATGATCGCCGGCGCATCCCAGGTCGCCTGCGGCGCGAGGAAGAACTGCGTGGTCCTCGCCGGCGGGGCGGTCCCGAAGCTGTTCATGAACGGCCGCGACCATGTAAAGAAAAAGATGCCCGCGCTTGAGGACTGCATGGGCAACTTTGCCGTATTGATCGTCCCCGACGACGGAGAACTCCCGGTGATGCGTCTCGACGTTCTCGGCAAGCACACTGTCGGCGCGGGTTCCTCTCCCCAGGCCGTTACCACCGCGCTCATCCTCGATCCCCTGGAGAAGGCGGGATTGTCCTTCCTCGACGTCGACAAGTATGCCGCGGAGATGCATATCAACGAGATCACCCTCCCTGCGGGGGCCGGCGACGTTCCTCTTGCGAACATCAAAATGACGGCGGCACTTGCGGTGACAAAAAAAGCCATCGAGAAGGCGGATATGATGACCTTCGTCAAGGAGCGAGGCGTACCGGGAATCGCGCATACCCAAGGACATATCCCCTCGGGCGTCCCCTTCGTCGGGCATGCGTGCGACGCGCTCAAAAAGGGAACGATGAAGAGAACGATGATCATCGGCAAAGGAAGTCTCTTCCTCGCCCGTTTGACGAACCTTGCGGACGGGGCGTCCTTCCTGCTCGAGCCCCCGACGGGCAAGAAGTCCGCAGTTTCTTCCGTTTCCAAGGACGATATAAAAGCGCTTCTCCTCGAGGTTCTCTCCGAACTGTCCGGGAAGCTTGCATAGCCGGTGGTGGCCGAGATGTCCGAGATTAAAAAGCTCATCGGAGAGGCCCTGGCGGATATCGTGACGGAGGCCCGTACGGGCGGTCCCCGTGTTTCCG
>LVBO01000630.1 GCA_001604435.1 Synergistales bacterium Syner_01 | reverse complement strand
CGATCTTCCCCTGGTGGATAAGGTACGTCCTGTCCGTGATGGCAAGGGTGTCGCGGACGTTGTGATCCGTCAGAAGGATACCGTACCCCTTCGCGCGGAGGCCGAGGATGATCTGCTGGATATCGTAGACGGCGATGGGGTCGATACCGCTGAACGGCTCGTCCAGAAGGAGAAAGTTCGGCAGGATGGCGAGGCTGCGGGCGATCTCCACCCTGCGCCGCTCGCCGCCGCTGAGGGAGTAGCCGCGGATATGGGCGATCTTCTCCAGGCCGAAGTCCTCGATCAGGCGGTCGGCCACCGCGGAAGGCTTCTCTCCGGGGGGCGGGCTTTCCTGGAGGACGAGTTCGATGTTTTCACGGACGGTCAGGCTTCGAAATACCGACGCCTCCTGAGGGAGATACCCTACGCCGAGACGGGCGCGCCGATAGACGGGAAGCTCCGTCAGATCCCTCGAGTCCACTGTCACCACTCCGGCGTCCGGCTTGATGAGCCCGACGATCATATAGAACGACGTGGTCTTCCCGGCCCCGTTCGGGCCGAGCAGCCCCACCACCTCGCCCATTCCGACGTCCAGATCCGCGGAGGAAACGACCGTCCTGCCTTTATAGGCTTTCGACAGGCCGCGCGCCGAGAGAATCCTGCTCATTTCTTCGGGGAACCTTCGCCTATTTTGAAGATCAGCTGCGGCTTCCCCGTGGCCTCGATACGGTTCTGCGCCGGGAAGTAGACCAGCGAATCGGAGCGTAAGGAACGCCCGTCCTGGACGGCCGAGACGTTCCCGTTCACCACGAGCGACCCCCTGGCCTTGGAGTATACCGCCCTGTCCCCCCGGATCTCCGTCGGGGTTCCTCTCTTCGGCGACGAAACGAATCTGAAGGCGCCGACGGCGGTGAATTCGACGATCTCCCCGCCTTTGAGCTTGCCCTCGATGGAGTTGCACGAGAAGGAAAAGCCCTCGGCGGAATCGACGAAACGGCGAAGCTTCGCCACGGAGAACGTATCCCCGCGCGTGCTCAAATCCTCGGCGTCGACCTGCCTGCTCCCCCAGAAACCCTGCACGGTCCCCTTGAAGGAGACTCCGCGCGGTTCCTCAAGGTATCCGGTCAGTATCTGCCCCTTTATATCGACTTTTTCATCTTCCCATACTCCGAAGATATGAACGTCGCCGATAAGGTTGAGTTCTCCGCCGTTCATGTTTCCTTCGGCTTTCCTGGCGGTCGCGGTCACGCCCTCCCGGACGATCTTCACATTGTCCGCAGCCGTGAAGTGTCCGCTGGCTGAATCGTACTGCATGGTATCCGCCGTCAACTTCACCTCCCGGGCGGAGGCGGGGCCGAAGCAAAGCAGCAACGCAAGGAGCGCGCCGATACATCGGAACAGTTTCATGAGGCTCCCTCCCGTACACAAAAAATTTCCCGGACAGCCTTGTTATTGTACAGCACTTCGTCCGTGCGGAACAGCGTAATCAGTGCAGAAAGGCCTGGGAGAGCGCCCCGACCGCTCCTTCCAGATCGCCCGCCGCAACGATGCACGCAATGACGGTGGACGCCGCCGCGATCATGTCGATGTTGATCCTGCACCCCGCGAGCACCGAGAACATCTGCGAGGGGATTTCCGGACACCCGGCGAGATGCTCCCCCTTGAGCGCCACCTTCGCGACCTCCGTGTCGAAGGTCACGCCCTGCGCCCCGATATCGGAAGCGAAACTCCTGCAGATCGCGATGGCCTCTCCCAGGAGGCTCTGTTTGATAATAAAGGCGATGTCGTTCATCTGCCCCCGCATGACGCTCTGCACGATCATCTCCGTCCCCACTCCCGCCGAGGCGAGATCGGAGAAGAGACGCGCCGCCACGCCGGGAACGTCCGGCACCCCGAGAACGGCGATCTTCGCCACATCCCGGTCGGAGATCACCTCGCCGACCACGCAGCGGCCGGAACTGTCGACACCGAATGTCATTGAAAACACACTCCCCTTCCGCAAAGGACGGAAAATTTCGGAACACCCGACATTTCTGCTCACGGTCACCCCGGCTTCATCCTCCGCAAGGACGAAGAAACGGGACCTGACGCCGAATCGGGAGAATATCGAGCACATAAGCTCCGCAACCCTGTGCGCCTCCTGCCGCGCGAACGCGAGCACGCTCGGGCCGGACCCGCTGATCGCCACTCCGGAACACTGCGGGATGCGGCGAACCTCGTCGAGGATCGCCTCCCCTCCCGGAAAGAGACGCGCCCGGAACGGCTGATGGAGTCGGTCGTCCATGGCCCACCCCAGGTTGTCCCAGTTTCCCGTGGCCCAGGACGCCGCCAACAGCGCGGAACGGCTCACATTATACACGGCGTCTCCCATAGAAACATGCTTCGGAAGCGCACGACGGGCCTCTTCGGTACTCAGTTCGACGGCGGGAACCGCCACAACGGCCAGGATTTCGGAAGGAAGCGGCGGCATACGGACATATTTCAGGTCGCTTCCGTCCCAGCAGCTCACCACCATCCCCCCGAGGCAGCAGGGAACCACGTTGTCCGGGTGCCCCTCCATCGAGACCATCAGCGGCAGCAGCTCCTCTTTCGGGAGCGGCCGCTCCCGAAGCTCGTTCGCTATCGCCACGCCGCCCACGATGGCCGAGGACGAGCTCCCGAGCCCGCGCTTCAGCGGGATGGCGTTCATCGTCCGCAAGCGCAGCCCCGGAGGTTCAAGCCCCCACTCCCTGCACGCCCTCTCGTAGCTCTCCACCACGCCGTTCTTCTCCAGCAGCGACGCCTCGCCGCCGCCCTCGCCGATGACGTCGATTTCGTACTGCCCCGCGGGGAGTATTTCGAGCACGTCGAAGAAGTTGTACAGCGACAGGGCCACCCCCACGGTGTCGAACCCCGAGCCGAGATTCGCGCTTGACGCGGGGACCTTCACCCGCAGCAGACTCACGAGTGCAGCACCTCCATGAGCGCCTCGCGCGTCCCGTCGATCTCGACCGGAGCGGGAACTCGGGAGGTCGCCGCATCGGGATCCTTCAGGCCGTTCCCCGTGAGCACCATGACGATCCGCNNNGCTTCTGCGCGTCGAGGATCTCATCGTCCGAAACGGCGAGAAAACGCCCCCCGGAGATCTCGACCGCGCGTTTCGCCTTGTCCGCGCTCACCGGGCGCCCGATACGGATCGCGGTGGCCACGGTCTCCGGAGCATCGACCGGAGCGCCGTTCACCATCGGGGCAGCTCCCTCCGCCTGCACGCCGACGAGACGGGGAATGCTCCGCGTGACGCCGTTCTCCTTGTAGAATTCGAACCCGGCGCAGTAGGCGCTGATATTGCCCGCGTTCCCCACGGG
>LVBO01000629.1 GCA_001604435.1 Synergistales bacterium Syner_01 | reverse complement strand
CACGAGTGCAGCACCTCCATGAGCGCCTCGCGCGTCCCGTCGATCTCGACCGGAGCGGGAACTCGGGAGGTCGCCGCATCGGGATCCTTCAGGCCGTTCCCCGTGAGCACCATGACGATCCGCAGTCCGGAGGGCAGCCCGCCCTCTCTTTTCAGTTTCAGCAGACCGGCGAGCGGCGCGCAGGACGCGGGCTCGGCGAAAACGCCGTCCGAAGAAGCAAGGAGCTTCTGCGCGTCGAGGATCTCATCGTCCGAAACGGCGAGAAAACGCCCCCCGGAGATCTCTTCGAACCCGGCGCAGTAGGCGCTGATATTGCCCGCGTTCCCCACGGGAAGCACCAGCCAGTCGGGCGGCGCCCCCAGTTCGTCGCAGATCTCCCACGCGGCGCTCCTCTGCCCCCACAGACGGTACGGATTCACGGAGTTCACGATGGCGAACCCGTCCTGCTCCGCTCCCTCCCGCGCCATCTCGAGCGCCCTGTCGAAATTTCCCCTGACGGCGAGCACCCTGGCTCCGTAGATCATCGCCTGCGCCAGCTTCCCCAGCGCCACCTTGCCCGCGGGAAGCAGCACGAAACAGGGAATCCCCGCGACGGCGGCGTAGGCCGCCGCCGAGGCCGACGTATTGCCGGTGGAGGCGCAGATGACCGCCTTCGCCCCCTCCTCGACGGCCTTCGAGACGGCGAGCACCATCCCCCTGTCCTTGAACGAACCGGTGGGGTTCAGGCCGTCGTACTTTCCGAACAGCCCGACGCCGAGCTCCCGGCTCAAATTCCGCAGCGGAACGAGCGGCGTGTCGCCTTCGCACAGCGACAGCGTCGGCGTCTTCTCCGTCAGCGGAAGATACTTTCCGTAGGAAAACAGTATACCCCTCTTCATGAAACATCCCTCCTGAATACAAAAAGCCCGCACCCTCCACAATACAGGAGACGATGCAGGCTCATCGCGGTTCCACTCCATTTCCGGTCCTCTCGCGGCCGCTTCTCGCTTCCGCCGGGAGGGTACCGGCAACTCGACACCGCTGTAAGGGGCGGACCCCGGCGCCTTCCCCCCGTGCGGAGTATCGCACGGACTTCGACGCCGACTCGGGGGCGGTCTTCCCGGCGCTCCTCCGGAGAAGGGCTTCCAGCCTCGGCCCTTCCTCTCTGTCCTTCGGAGAGAGGGTACTCTTCCCTTCATCGTCTTTTTATCATATCATTGAAAAACATTTTCCTCTTATACCTTCGGCGCCGGAAAGTGTCAAGAGGGGACCCGGAAAAGAGGGGGCGCCGAGGACAGATATTCGTAAAGGAGCGTGGCATACGAGATGAAACCCTACGACATGGCAGGTATCGATCCGTTCACAGGAAGGCCCGGATTCATCGGCAAGTTCGTCCATTCGGACCAAATG
>LVBO01000628.1 GCA_001604435.1 Synergistales bacterium Syner_01 | reverse complement strand
CGTCTCCAGGAGCGCGCAACACGTTGAAGGAGGTTCACTTTTCCGATTGCCCCCTTCACATGTTCCGAGCCCGGAGCTGACCGCAGGCCGCGTCGATGTCCGTTCCTTTTTCCTTGCGGATCTCGTTTTCGATGCCGAGCTTGGCAAGAATGGCTGCGAACTCCTTGATGCGGTCCGTCGTCGAACGCTGAAGTCCCTGTTCCCCCGGCTGCAGGAGCGCGATCGGGTTGTACGGTATCAGGTTCACATAGACGCCGAGTCCCGAGAGAATGGCGGCCATTTCATAAGCGTGCTCCGGTTCGTCGTTGACTTTTTGCAGCATGACGTACTCGATCGTGATACGTTCCCCCGTCTTGTCTTTATACGCCTTCAGCGCGTCGATCAGGGAGCCGAGGGAGTGCTTCCGGTTCACCGGCATGAGCTTGCTCCGCAGCGCGTCGTTCGGCGCGTGGAGGGAGACGGAGAGGCGGACGGGAATCGGGAAATCCGCAAGTTCGAGGATGTCGGGAACGACGCCGGAAGTCGAGATCGTAATATGGCGCGCGCCGAGGTTGCGCATCTTCTGCGAGTTCAGAATCCTGATGGATTTGAAAACCTCGACGGAGTTCAGGAAAGGCTCGCCCATCCCCATATACACCACGTTGTTGATGTTCTGCCCCATGCGTTTTTCCATGGCTAAAAACTGTCCGACGATCTCTCCGGCGCTAAGGTTGCGCGTGAAACCCGATTTTCCGGTAGCGCAGAACGAGCAGTTCAGAGGGCAGCCCACCTGGCTGGAGATGCAGGCGGTCGTATGCGAGCCGTGCGACAGCAGGACGGACTCGATCCGCTCTCCGTCGTACAGCTGCCAGAGAAACTTTTTCGTGCCGTCCTTCGACGTGTCCTCGCGGACGGCGATGGGAGGGAGGATCATCAGCTCGTAGACGAGCTTCTCCCGCAAATCCTTCGAGAGGTTGGTCATCTCGTGGACGTTGAAGACTTTTTTGTCGTAGATCCACTGACAGAGCTGGTCGGCCCTGTAGCGTGGAAGCTTCCATTGTGTGACGCTGGTCTCGATCCATTCCTCGTACGAAAGATCGAGCGCGTTGACGCTTTCGTTCATACCGCTGCCTCCCGGGGCGTCCTTGGACGCCGTTTCAATTCTAACACTGAATCATGTCATGGAAAGA
>LVBO01000627.1 GCA_001604435.1 Synergistales bacterium Syner_01 | reverse complement strand
CGGAAAACAGCTTCTCGTCGCCGCCAACGAGAAGGACGGCACGGTCGTCATCTATTCCGTAAGCGACAAGGAGAACCCCGGCAATCAGAACAGCCCCGTCATCTTCTCGAAAACGATTCCATGGAGCGCGATCTCCGGATTCGCAACCGACGGCGCCTTTATCTACGCCGTTCCCGACAACGCATGGAACCCGTCGAGAATCTGGAGACTCGACATGAGCAACGTCTCGAAAGGACTCGTCGAGGTAGATCGGGAGATCATCGTCACGAAGGACGGGAAACCAGCCGCCTACGACCTCGAAGGCATCTGCTGGACCAAAGACGGCTTCTGGCTCGCCGGCGAGGGAAAGACCGGCGCGGAAAATCTGCTCGTCTTCGCCGGACACGACGGCGCGGTACGCAAGGAATACGCTCTTCCGGAAGAGATGCTGAAAAAATACGGCGATCCCAAGAACTACGGTTTCGAGGGACTCGCCGTCGCCTCCGACGGAGCGTTCATCTACGTCGCATTGCAGAGAGGCTTCGACGTTTCAGGAAACGACGCCGCCATACTGCGCTTCGCGACGGAATCCGGAAAGTGGGAAGCGGCGTGGTACCCTCTGGAGCAGCATTCAAAAGACGCCAAGAAATTTTGGATGGGGCTTTCCGATCTTGAACTCGCCGACGACACGACGCTTCTCGTCGTCGAACGCGACAAAGGTATGGGCGACACCGCCGAGATCAAACGAATCTACTCGGTCGATCTTGGAAGCTACGTCCACGAGGGCCGTCTGCGGAAAGAGTTGGTAAACGACATCGTCGCCTCCACCGGGCTTTTGCTGGAAAAAGTCGAGAGCCTCTGCATCCTGAACGACGACATGTGGATAACCATCGACAACGACGGCGCCGGATGGAGCCCCATGTTCAACTTGGGAAAAACGAAATAGCGAACAGCCGAAGAGTGAAGATGCCGCCTCTCCTCCCCCGGACGGCATCTTCACTCTTCGGCTTTAAAATAAAGTACGGCACGAATACGCCCGTCGAAGCTCTCTCCGACTTCGCCGGGCGTATTCGTTCACTATTCGCTTCTTTCACTCCGCACAAACGACTTCGCGCCTGTTACGGCGCGCCTGATTCGCTTCCTCGGACAACTCGGGGAATTCTGTTGTCAAAAGCATGCGTCCGTGCTACGATACTGGACAATAGCATGAAAAAATACAGCGCTTCTCTTGAGTGAACGACGGACGGGCGCAAACCGCCGGAAGCCTGCAATAACATGGCCCGCACGCTTCACCATGAGCGAACGCAAGGAGGGACGCACTATGAAACGCAGCGGCATTCTTCACCCGGAACTGGCTTTCCGGATCGCTTCCTGCGGCCACGGCGACCTTGTGTGCATCGCCGACGCGGGGCTTCCCATTCCCCCGGAGACGCCTCGGATCGATCTGGCCTACGCGCTCGGGCAACCGGCCTTCTTCAACGTACTGGAAGCCATCCTCCCCGAACTCGCGATCGAAGGCGCCGTCTGGGCCGAAGAGGCGCTCGCCAAAAGTCCGATGCTCGCCGGACGGCTGGAAACGCTCTTCCAGCAGACCCCGCACGAACGCATTCCGCACGAGGAGTTCAAGAAGCTCCTTCCCGGCGTCCGCTTCGTCGTCCGCACGGGCGAGTGCACCCCGTACGCCAACGTGCTGCTCCGCTGCGGCGTTCCGTTCTAAAGAAGGCGGAAAGCCGTGCCGCTCTTTCGGCGTCTCGACTCGCGAACGCTGCTTCTCCTGCTCCTGGGGGGGCTCATGCTCGTTGCGGGCTCGCTGGAGCCGCGCTTTTTCACCGGCGCCAACCTGCTGAACGTGCTGCGCCAGTCCTCCATCATCGGCGTCATCTCGCTGGGCATGACCGTGGTCATCCTCACCGGAGGCATCGACCTCTCCGTCGGCAGCGTCCTCTCGCTCTCCGTCCTCTTCGCCGCCTCCGCGTCGAAA
>LVBO01000626.1 GCA_001604435.1 Synergistales bacterium Syner_01 | reverse complement strand
CCCTCGAAGTCGCGAGAGATGAAGTAGACCGACAGGTACTCCATGTCCCGCCCCTCGACGAGAGCATGGAGCATCCCCGCGTACTCCATGCTCCGCATCCTGCACCCCGTCTCCTCCTCCACTTCGCGAACGACGGCCTCGCGCAGGGTCTCTCCCCGTTGCTTCCGCCCCCCGGGGACGGTGCGCTGCCCCTTGTAGGGGTCGTTGGCCCGGCGGACGATGAGCACCTTGTTCCCCCGCACCAGGTATCCGAAGACGATCAGCGCGGTATACGCGCACCCATTCCACGATTCCATGCCGCACCCTCTTTCCATGTATTCCCGGCCTCGCCGGTCGTATTCCCTATCATACACCTCAGAGGAAGACCCGGAACGGATGTTCGATCAGCTCGATCAGCAGGGCGAGGAACTCCGCCGCGGGCGCGCCGTCGATGACTCTGTGGTCGTGCGCCAGCGAGAGCGCCGTCATCGGCCGCACCACGATCTCTCCGTCCACCGCGACGGGCATGTCGTTCGTCCTGCCCACACCGAGGATGGCCGATTCCGGCTGGTTGATGACGGGCGTGAAAAACTCCGTGGAGCGGTAGCCGCCCAGGTTGGTCAGCGTGAAGGTGCCCCCGGAGATCTCCTCCGGATCGAGCGTGTTCTCCCGCGCCCTCTTCGACAGATCCTTCAGCTCGCGGCTGATGCGCGCGAGGCTCTTCTCGTCGGCGTTCCGGATCACCGGCACGATCAACGCCCCTTCGAGCGCGACGGCGACGCCCAGATGCACCTCGCGGAACGTAACGATGCGGTCGCCGCGGAGCGAAACGTTCATGAAGAGCTTCCGCCGGAGCGCCATGGCCGTGATCTTCACCAGCATGTCCGTCACGCTGACGCGCTCCTCCTTCTCCAGCGTCTCGTTGATGGAGGCGCGCAGCTCCAGAAGCGCCTTCGCGTCCGCCCGCGCGTGATGAGTCACCTTCGGCGCGGCGCTCCAGCTGGAGAGCATCCGGTCGCCGATGATCTTTCGTACCCCTGCGTACGGCTGCTCGTCGAAGAACCCCGGAAGAGGCGCGGCCCATGAAACCCCATCGGGGCGCGGAGCGGCGTCGAATCCGGCGGCGGGGAGGGGGGCCTGCGGAGCAGCGGCCGGAGACGCGAGCACCGCCTCGACGTCCTCCTTCGTGATCCGGCCGTCCGGCCTTGTTCCCTGTATGCGCGCGTAGTCGATGTTGTGCTCCTGCGCCATCTTCCTCGCCACGGGCGATATTCTGACGTGCGGGGGACGTTCAGCAGGAAATCCCCCTCCCGGCGCGCCCCCTGCGGAGGGCGGCAGCGTCGCCGCAACACTCTCCTGCGAAGGCGTTGCGGCGACGGCCTGTGGCTCTTGCATCGGCACGCCGGGAAGCGCCTCTCCCGCCGCGCCGACGTACCCCATCACGCCGCCGATGGGGAGCGACGTCCCCTCCGGCGCGACGATACGGAGCAGCACGCCGTCCGCGGGAGAGTCGACGAGGTTCGTGATCTTCTCCGTGAGCACCTCCGCGACGTGCTCCCCCTTCGCGACCGCCTCCCCTTCCTTTTTCAGCCACTTTCCGACGGAGCCGACGGTCATCGTCAACCCCATCTTCGGCATCACAAGCTCTACAGCCATCTTCTCGCCTCTCTTTCAGCCGGCGGGCGAGCCCCGCCCGCCTATAAAAAGCCCGAGGCCGCTCATGAAAGAGAGGACCCCGGGCGCGGTGTTTGCGTATCCTTAAAGCGGCGCAAGCCGCCGGACGAGGTCCTTGTTACCGAAAAAGCCGCTCTCCGCCGCCCATCGCAGCGCGGCGGGC
>LVBO01000126.1 GCA_001604435.1 Synergistales bacterium Syner_01 | reverse complement strand
CCCTCGCGCGCGCCCACGATGGGATCGGATGCTACTGCGAGAAACTTTCCTTCCGGTAATTGAAGAAGCGCCGCGTCCTCCCCGATTCCGGGGCCGATGATCACTTCCGGGCGCGGTGCGCCGCAAAAACGAAAAACGCTCCCTTCAAGGAGCGACGGGGGAAGCTTCCCCACGAGCTGTTGTTCCATGATCGTTTCCACCTCTCGTCATGCTGTACAGGCAGCCGCAGTACAACTGCCTGTACAGGCCGTATTCCTTCGACAGCGTCACGGAGCGGACAAAGCCGTTTTTCTTTCTGAAGACACGGACAAGCCATGCAACCCCGTACTTCGACGCGCACTCCGCTCCTAAGGCGTTGATCAGTTCCGCGTTCTTGTGCGGACTGATCGTCAGGGTTGTACACAGCAGAGGAATCTCCATCGCCGAAGCTCTCCTGGCTGCCGCTTCAAGCTGAAGGCGGAAACAGAGGGAGCATCGCTCCCCCCCTTCGGGCTCGTCCGCCAGGTGCGATACAGCTTTCAGCCACGCTCCGGGCATGTACTCATCCCATAGAACATCTCTCCCCATACGGAGAGAGAGCGCTCCCAGCGCTTCGCGCCGGCGTTTCTCCTCTTCGGCCGGGTGAATATTGCTCCCGTACCAGTACGGAACAACTTCGAATCCTTCGCCGGGAAGATCCGCCCACGGTACGGTAGCATCCGGAGCGCAGCACACGTGGAGCAACACCCTCTGCGCGCTCACGGCAGAAAGCTCCTACAGAAGCTTCTCGAAAGCCGCGGCAAGCGACGATGCGTCGAGTCCCATCGCGGAGAAGACATCCTCGGACGCGCCGGAATCACCGTAGCGATGCACGCCGAGCGCTTTAAACGCCGCACTCAGACGAAGCTCCGTCATCCTGGCCGCGAGAATGGAGCCCATGCCGCTCGCGACGCAATGATCTTCGCACGTCATGATCCTCCCCGTGGCGGCGGCGGCGCGAAGAGCCTCGTCGTCCGGAAGCAGGGGTGAGGAGACCGCGTAGACCGATACGGATATTCCTTTTTCCTTCAGGAATTGCGCGGCTTTCAACGCTCTTCCGGTCATGGCGCCGAGGGCGAAAATCGCGCCGTCATTCCCTTCGCATACGAGATCCGCCTTCCCGTAACGAAAATCATACCCCTCGCCGAAAAGGGGCGCCCCCTTGGCGTTCGTCAGGACATCGAGCCTGCTTCGCCCCATGGCG
>LVBO01000625.1 GCA_001604435.1 Synergistales bacterium Syner_01 | reverse complement strand
GGTATATTCTTCCGGAGAACCAGTCGGACCATATCATCATGCGGGACGTGTTCAAGAAGGATATCGAGGAGAAGAGCGGCGGCAAAATCTCCGTCGAACTCTACCCCAACGCGCAGCTCGGCGGCGACAGGGAGCTCATCGAATCCGTCCAGCTGGGAACGGTGCAGGTGGCCATCCCCGCGACGTCGGCGCTCGCCGGTTTCGACAAGCGCTTCCAGGTGTTCGACCTCCCCTTCCTCTTCAAGTCGAAGGAAACCGCGTTCAAGGCGCTCGACGGCGAACTCGGCCACAAGGTCGACGAACTGCTGAAGCCCCTCGGGATGCGCAACCTCGGGTACGGCGAGAACGGCTACAGGCACATCACCAACAGCCGCGGCCCCGTCCACAAGCCGGAAGACCTGAAGGGAATCAAGCTCCGTACCATGGAGAACCCGCTCCACCTCGCGTTCTTCAAGATGCTCGGCGCGAACCCCACGCCCATGAGCTTCGGCGAACTCTACACCGCCCTCCAGCAGGGCACGGTGGACGGGCAGGAAAACCCCGTCGTCCTTGTGTACACCTCCAAGTTCTACGAGGTGCAGAAGTTCTACTCCCTCACCGGACACGTCTACTCCGCCACGATGCTCGTGGCCAACGACGACTTCTTCGCGTCGATGCCCGAGGATCTCTGGAAGATCGTCGAGGAGGCGGGCAAGCGCTACGTCGTCGAGCAGCGGGCGCTCGCCGAGGTGCAGGAGCAGGAGTTCCTCGAAGAGCTCAAAAAGACGGGACTCCAGATCAACGAGCTGACGCCCGAAGAGAAGCGGCTCTTCATCGACGCCACGCTTCCCGCCTACGACCAGTTCAAGGACATCATCGGCGCGGAGCTTGTCGAGCTGGCCAAGAAGGCTAACCTGGACTAGGAGAGCACTCGTTCGGAGAACGGAGAAACGTTGCATTCGCGCCGCAAGGGATCGGCAACCCCTTGCGGTGCGCTGTAAAGAGGAGGGAGAAGAGTGCGAAACGCGTTCGACAGAGCCGAAGAAGTCTTTCTTGTAGGCAGTCTTGCCTTCAACGTGGTCCTTATCTTTATCCAGGTGGTTATGCGGTACGTGTTCCAGAACTCGCTTTCGTGGAGCGAGGAGCTTGCGCGGTACATCTTTCTCTGGCAGACGTGGGTGGGGGCGAGCTACGCCGTCAGGATGCGGCGTCACTTCCGCGTGGAGATGCTCGTCGACCTCATGAAGGGGCGCCTGCGCAAGTGGTACGAGCTCGTCGTGCTGCTGGTCTGGTGCGCGTTCGCGCTCTTCATCGCCTGGCAGGGGAGCGTCCTTACGGCGTTTCTTATCAAACGCTGGCAGGTTTCCGCCGCCATGCAGATTCCCATCGCCTGGGCGTACGCCTCGGTGCCCGCGGGATGCGCCATGATGGCGATCCGCCTCGTCATGGAGATGAAGGATCTGCTCCGCGACCTGCGAAAGGGGGCGGCTTGCTGATGGAAACACTGCTGCTCTTCACGCTTTTGATCGTCCTCATCGCCACCAGCATCCCCATCGGCATCGCGCTGGGCCTGGCCACGGCGATCATGCTCCACTTCACCACCAACGTCTCGCTGATCATGATCGCGCAGAAGTCGTTCTCGTCGCTCGACTCCTTCCCCCTGCTCGCCATTCCCTTCTTCATCCTCGCCGGGGCGCTGATGAGCTACGGCGGCATCTCGCGAAGGCTCGTCG
>LVBO01000125.1 GCA_001604435.1 Synergistales bacterium Syner_01 | reverse complement strand
CGAAAGAAGCGACGCCCCGCCGACGCCGAGCGTCTGAGCGGCGGCCATCAGCAGCATCTGGAGCGGGAAGGCCATGGAAACGGCGGCGATTCCTTCGTGCCCCACGCCCCAGCCGACGAAGAAAGCGTCCACAACGCTGTACGAAGCCTGCACGGCCATGCCGAGCGCGGCGGGAAACGAAAGACGAAACAACAACGAACCTACAGGCTCGTTGCGCAGATTATCCTGGTGATTCCGCACCCGCATACCCCTTTCCGTACCGGAAGTCGATTCCAAGTATATCAGAAGTACCGAGGAGGGGCTTGTGGTCCGAGCCTTCATGGGATATAGTAAACACGCAAAACAATCCGTTCCGTTCGGAGGAGGGAGCGTCCATGCAGGAAGTTAAAAAAGTGATCACCGAGGTGGGAACCAACGAATGGCAGGTCGTGGTGTTCTTTCTTGGAGACCAGACGTTTGCCATCAACGTGGACAAGACCAGGGAGATTCTTCGTTGGCCCGGATGCCGCACCATCCCCGAATCCCATCCGTCCATGATCGGCATCACTTCGGTTCGCGGAGAGGTGCTTCCCCTTCTTGACCTGCGCATCCATCTCGGCATCGAAGCAAAGGCCCCGCTCGACTCGAGCAAGGTCATCATCGCCGAATTCAACGAGATCAAACTGGGATTCGTGGTGGACGCCGTCGAGCGGATCTACCGGATCAACTCCGAAGAGCTCGACTCCACGCTCACGGGAACCTTCCTCGGCGAGTACGTCCTCTACGTCATCAAGCGCGACGAACGGAACGTGCTGCTTCTTGACTACGAGGCCATCGTCCAGATGGTCAACCCCACGCTCTCGCAGCGCTACACCATCGACGTCGCGAAGACCGCCGAGCTGACGAGTCCTCTCGGCGACCTCGAACAGTACCGCATTCTCGTCGCGGAAGACTCCCCGCTCATCCGGAAGCAGATCGCCGACGTGCTCGGTCAGGGAGGATTCCACAACCTCGTGCTCACCAGCGACGGCAAAGAGGCCTGGGACAAGCTGAACACCCTCGGCGAGCACTACGACCTGCTCATCACCGACGTGGAGATGCCCCGGCTCGACGGGCTCGCCCTCACGCGCCGGGTGAAGGAGCACAACGATCTGAAGAAGATCCCGATCGTCGTCTTCTCGTCCATCATGGCGCAGGACATCAAGATCAAGGCCGCCAGCGTCGGCGCGGAAGCGCAGATCACGAAGCCCGAAATTCCGGATATGGTGGAGCATGTCTGCCGCCTTCTGCTTACGAACAAGGAGAAGAAGGGAACGTCGAAATGACCCCACTTCCCTATTGGGATTCCAACGTCGACATGGAAATCGCCTCGTGGTTTCCTCTCAGGATGGATTACGAGCCGGTCTCCGTCAACGCGCACCACAGCAGACTTTTGAGCGACATCGCAGCCTTGTCGCTCCGAATGAACAGCGAATTTTTCTGCCTCACCAGCCTTCGGAGCGGCTACGTCGGCACGCTGCTCCGGGACAGCATGATCGACCCCGGACGGCTGAACCGCATCGAGCTGGGCTTCACCATGCTTTTCGGCTACTCCACGCCGATGGAGAGCTTGCTCTCCTCGCTGCTCGACGACGAAAGCGACGTCGAAGCGGGAGTCTCTTTCTGCTGCCTGTGGGACAGGGACATCATGCTCGAGAGCTTCAAGGCCATCGTTCTCGTGAGCAGCAACCCCCTGTTCGACGAAGACGAATTTCTCGCGCGGCTCGCGGCGCTCCTTGAAAAGAACAGCGTGCCGTCGCAGGCGAATCTGCCTTTTTTCGCCGAGAAGTTCGGCTACAGGCGCTTCTTCATCCCGTACGAGACGGACAACCTCGTGCACCTGGAGATCAGCCGCCTTTTATACGAGATGGAGTTCGAGGAAACCCGCAAATGGGTCGGCCCCTCTCCGGAGGTGGCGTTTCCTCCGTTTCTTGGCATCAACCTGACAGTCTAGTGGTATAATATATGTCCGTCGGAAAAGAGAAGAAGAACGCACGCGACGAGCCGGTGTCCCGAGAGGAACACAAGGCCCGTCATTGTCGCATTGAAGAGGGGACTGGTTGTTCTATGGAGAACGATATGCTCAACGAGAAGGAGATTCTGGAGGATAAGGAAATCCTCGAGGGGAAAGAGGTCGCCGGCAAAAAGGACGAGCTTTCGCGGGAGGATATGGCCGAATACCTCGGAAGAGTGCGGGAACTCATCGCCGAGGGGCACGGCAAGGGGTTCGTCACCCAGAAAGACATAGAGCGCCATATCCCCCTTGAGAACTGGAGCTCCGAGATTCTCGACAACGTCGTTTCCAACCTCATGGAACTCGGAATCGAAGTCATGGACGACGACGCCAAAGAACCGGCTCCGGTCCACGGCCCCGCCGTCGTCGCCGACGACGACGCCGTGGTGCAGCCCTCCTACGACCTCGAACTCGGCAAGCTGGACGACATACCTCTTACCGATCCGGTGCGCATGTACCTCCGGGAGATCGGCAAGGTGCCGCTGCTCGACGCCGCCGAGGAGGTCGAACTGGCCAAGCGCGTGGAGGCGGGCGACGAAACCGCGAAGAAGAAGATCGTCGACGCCAACCTGCGTCTCGTCGTGAGCATCGCCAAGAAGTACATCGGGCGCGGCATGCTCTTCCTCGACCTCATCCAGGAGGGCAACCTCGGCCTGATCCGCGCGGTGGAGAAGTTCGACTACCGCAAGGGGTTCAAGTTCAGCACCTACGCCACATGGTGGATACGCCAGGCCATCACCAGGGCCATCGCCGACCAGGCGAGGACCATCCGCGTCCCCGTCCACATGGTCGAGACCATCAACAAGATGGTCCGCATCTCCCGCCAGCTCGTCCAGCGCCTCGGGCGCGAACCGACCGACGACGAAATCGCCGCCGAGATGGAGATCGAGCCGATCAAGGTGGAGGAGATCCGCCGCATCGCGCAGCTCCCCGTCTCCCTCGAAACGCCCATAGGCGAAGAGGAGGACAGCCAGCTCGGCGACTTCATCGAGGACAGGGAACTCCCCAACCCCGAGGAGGCCGCGGCCGGACACCTGCTCCACGAACAGATCGAGGAGATGCTCGACGCCCTCTCCGAGCGCGAGCGCGAAGTGCTGCACTACCGCTTCGGCCTGGAAGACGGCCGCTCGTACACTTTGGAAGAGGTCGGCAAGCGTTTCGGCGTCACCCGCGAACGCATCCGCCAGATCGAGGCCAAGGCGCTGCGCAAGCTCCGCCACCCCAGCAGAAGCAAGAAACTGAAGGATTTCCTCGACTAACCGCTGAAAGAGAGCGCCGAAAAGTACCCGGATCCTCTCACGAGAGTCCGGGTACTTTTCTCGACGCCCGAGACGGCTGTTATAATAAAAAACTCGGAAAC